>DUZD01000233.1 GCA_013349695.1 Rhodospirillaceae bacterium | reverse complement strand
TGAGAATGGCTTGGAATTGGCTCTCGAGAACGTCGGTGCGGGAAAGCGACAGGCGGATGCCGCGCAAGCCGAGCGCCGAAGAGGCGCTGGCGCCGTATTCCCCCATCAACGCCGCGGCGGTCTTCTCGCCGCCGACGTCCAGCGTTCGCACGGTCACGGGACGGCCCTCCATGCTTTCGACAAAGCCCTTGAGGATTCGGTATTGCTCTTCCTCGGCGGGAATGTCGTCGCGGTTCATGAACATGAACTCGCTGCGCAAAAGCCCGATGCCGGTGGCGCCGACATGGGAAACCAAGGTCATCTCGGCGGGCAGTTCGACGTTTGCCTGCAATACGACATTCGTGCCATCACGGGTGACGGCCGGCTGATGGCGCAGGCGCGACAAGCGTTTTTTCTGGCGTTGACGTTCGCGGATACGGTGCTCGAACGCCGCCCGTGTCGCCGCCGTGGGATTGACGACAATGCGTCCCCTATCGCCATCGACGACGATTTCCTCGCCGGCGCTGATGCTTTTGAGCAGGCCGGCCGCCCCCATCACCGCCGGCAGGCCCAAGGCGCGGGCCATGATGGCGGCATGCCCCTCGGCGCCGCCAAGCTGGGTGGCGATGCCGGCGATGCGTTTGGGGTTAAGTTGCGCGGTGTCCGCCGGCGTCAGTTCCTCGGCGACAATGACGCTCCCCTTGGGCACATGTGTCGCCGGCTTGGGAGGTGACTTGGCAAGGTTGCTAATCAAGCGTCTCGCCAACTCGCGGATATCGTCCAGACGGGCGGCGAGATAGGGATCGTCCATGGCCATGAAACTATCGGAGATTTCCTCCAGCTCGACTTGCACGGCGGCTTCGGCGTTGATGCGATTGTCGATGATGCGCCGCTCGGCGCGGCGGACCAGGCGTGAATCCTTGAGCATGTGGAAATAAGCGTCGAGCAGAAAGCCCAGTTCTTCCGCCGCCGGACCCGGCATGGTCCCGGCCTTGGCGCGGAGACGGCCGATTTGCCCGCGGGCACGGCTCACGGCGCCGTTGAATCGGCTGCGTTCGTCGGCCACTTTGCCGGCGGCAATGCGATACTCGGGCACGGAAATGGCGCTGCTTTCACGAAAATGGACGACTCCAATCCCGATACCCGGGGAAACGCCCAAGCCTTCAAAAATGCGCTCCTTGCTTGACTTCCTGGCCATGATGCCGCCGCCTTCAGCCCTCCTCGAAGTTAGCTTCGATCAGCAGGCGCAAGGCATCGAGAGCCTGCTTGGCCTGCCGGCCGGTGATGTTGATTTCAATCTCGCTTCCCGGTGCCGCCGCCAGCATCATCAGACCCATGATGGAAAGCCCGGAAACCGTTTGGCCTCCTTTGCTAACGGAAACCTTGGCGTCGAAACCGCCGGCCAACTTGGCGAACTTGGCGGCGGCACGGGCGTGAAGGCCGCGTTGGTTTCTGATCGTCGCGGTACACTTGACTTTGTCTCCCTTGGCTTGGACGCAACTATTGGCGGTGCTGGGTTTTCGCTTCCTGTCGGGACGGTAAGAGGCGGCCCTGCCCCTGTTGGACCTGTTTGCCGCTCGCCGTCGCGACCGCGCCCGTTCGGAGCTCGTCGCCGCGTCTTTTCTCATGCCCCGTTCTTAGCCAGCAGTTGCGAAGCGATATTGATGTATTTGCGGCCTGCCTCCTGAGCGCTGGTGGCGGCTTCGGCCAGGGATTCCGATCTGCGGACGCTGGCCAGCTTGATCAACATCGGCAGGTTGACCCCGGCGATCACCTCGACGTTGGCTTTTTCCATGATTGAGATGGCGAGGTTCGATGGCGTCCCGCCGAACATGTCGGTCAGCAGCACGACGCCGTTTCCCTTGTCGGCCTTGGCGACTTTCTCCAAAATATGAACGCGGCGTTCCTCCATGTCGTCGTCGGAGCCGATGCAGATGGTGGCGATATCCGTTTGCGGACCGACCACATGCTCCAGCGCGGCGACCAGTTCCTCGGCCAGACGGCCGTGGGTGACAAGAATCATTCCGATCATGATTTTTTCAACCTCAAGGCAAGCTTTGCCGTTATAAATCCCTGTGATTAAGGCGGACGTGTTGGTTCTGTTCCCGCAACCACGCCGCCAGTTTATCGACGATGAAAACCGAGCGGTGGCGTCCGCCCGTACAGCCCACCGCAATGGTGAGATAACTCTTGCCCTCGGCGGCATAACGCGGCAAGAGCGGTTGCAAAAGCTTGGTCAACCCTTCGAAAAATTGCCGAAATCCCGCGTCCGCGGAAATAAAATCGGCGACTTCGCGATCCTTGCCCGTCAGCGGTTTCAGATTGGGATCATAATGAGGGTTGGCGAGAAAGCGCACATCGAACACCAGATCGGCTTCCCGGGGAAGTCCCCGGCGGAACGAAAACGAGATGACGAAAACGGCCAGCCCTTGCTTGCCGGCCTGTTCGAAATGTCCCTGCAAAATTCCTTTCAGTTCCCCCGGCGCCAGTCCGGTGGTGTCGATGACAATATCGGCGCGGCCGCGCAAGGGCGACATCAAACGGCGTTCATGCTCGATTCCGTCGCTGACCGGGCGGTCCTGGGCGAGGGGATGGCGGTGCCGGGTTTCCACGTAACGGCGGCGCAGTTCGTCGTCATCGCAGTCCAGGAACACCATTTTGACCTCGATGGCGTTTTCGGAAACCAGATGGTCCAGTTCCTCAAGGAACGGCTCGACGCCGAAATCGCGGGTGCGGATGTCGATGCCGACGGCGATGGAACGCTGAAAATCGCCGCCGCCGAATACCGGCTGGGCCGGGGCCACCAAGCTGCCGATGAGTGACAGCGGCACGTTGTCCACCGCTTCATAGTCCAGATCCTCAAGGGCTTTAAGGGCCGAGGTTTTGCCCGCTCCCGACATGCCCGTGATCAGCAGCACATGCCCCATGCCGGCATTCACCGCCGCCGCGGTTCCCGCCGCGGCTTGCTCGAAGGGGGGGATGGAAATGGCTTTGTCGCTCATATTTTCCTGTCGGCGCCGGACACGGAACCTCACCTTGGGATAGTTAACGCTTGTTCATGGAACGCGCATTATAGTGCCTTTGGCGATTTGCAAGGCAAGACGAACCTTGGGAACGGCTGAAACCTCAAACGGGTTCAGCTTGAACAGGGGAAGAGAAACCCCAAGGCAATGATAAGTTTCGGGTTCGGGCAAGCGCTCCATTTCGGTTTCCCGGACCAGCTCTATCGCCAGGCCAAGCCCAACGTCCGGGCAACGGTCCATCCGCAAAACGCCCAGCCCGCGCACTTCCAAAAGGCCGGCGATGGCGGAGGGTGCATAAGCGAGGAGTTTTCCCCCGCGAACCTCCAACTCGGTATAGTCATCGGCGACCAGGCGGGCGCCGCCGTCGATCAAACGCAAGGCCAAATCGGATTTGCCGCGGCCGGAGGGACCGCACAAGAGAACACCCGTGCCGTCGATTTCAACGCAAGTGGCGTAAATCCGATCCATGATAACAAAACGTGAAACTACAAATTCCCAGTGTCAACAAAAAGCGGCAAAAGCATTTCAAGATCGGACCGGCAAAGGGGATTATCCCGCCGGCAACCGCACCGTCAAGCGGGCACCAATGATATTGCCGGCGGCATCCTTGCGGTTTTCGGCGGTGATCGTGCCGCCGTGGGTTTCGACGATCTGCTTGCAGATGCTTAAGCCCAAGCCCGAATGAATGCCGAATTTCTCGCCTTTGGGACGGTCGCGGTAGAAGCGTTCGAAAATGGCTTCCTCCTTGCCTTCGGGGATGCCGGGACCGTCGTCGTCGGTGGTCACTTCGAGCCAGCCATCCTTGGCACGGGCCTTTATCGAGATGGCGCCGCCGGGCCGGGTGAAGGACGAGGCGTTGGCGATGATGTTTTCGAACACCTGCGCGAGGCGTCTTTCCATACCGTTGATCTTCAGGTCTCCTCGTTGGTCGAGGCGAAGGAGAGGCTTGTCGGCGCGCCCGGCGGTGGTTTCTTGGACATCGACCAGGGTCGAAAGCATCCGGCCCAAGTCGACAGGCCCCATTTCCGCCCTCGATAATTCCGCATCCAGGCGCGAGGCGTCGGAGATGTCGCTGATCAGCCGATCCAGGCGGCGCACGTCCTCTTCGATGATGCTCATCAACTGGTGTTGTTGTTCGGCGTTTTTGACCCGGACAGCGGTGTCGACGGCGCTTTGCAGGGAGGTCAGCGGATTCTTGATCTCGTGAGCGACATCGGCGGCGAAACATTCGATGGCGTCCATGCGTTGCCATAGCGCCTCGGTCATGTCGCGCAGGCTGGCGGCAAGATTTCCGATCTCGTCGGCGCGGCCGTCGAAATCGGGAATCACGTCTTGCCGGTTGTGGCCGTGGCGAATGCGCTCGGCGGCGGCGGCCAGGCGGTGCAGAGGCCGGGCGATGGTTCTCGACAGATAGACCGACAGCAGCACGGTCACGGCCAGGGCGACGGCGAAAACCTTAAGGATGTCCATGCGTACTTCGAACAGGGCGGCATCGATATCGCCGCCCCCCTTTGACAACATCATGGCGCCCAAAACCTGCTTGTAGCGTTGCACTGGCACGGCGACGCTAAGCACCATGCCGCCGCCGCCGGTTTGGCGCGCCGCTTTCCCGGGCTCGCCGGCGAGGGCGGTCAGCACTTCCTGGTAATCATCGGCCTTTTGCCGAGCGCTCTCGTGGTAAATGGGGGCGCCGTCTTCGCCAGGCAGCGACTGTGTCAGTTGGCCGTAGATGTCCAGCAGAGTCGTCAAGATACCGCCGCCGCCGGCATCGGGAGGGGGCAACTCCTCGATTTGGACCATGCCGCCGCGGCCGAGCAACAGCCGCGAATCGGCGATCAGCACGCCGCCTGAATCGAACAGGCGGGCGCGGGTGCCGGCGCCAGTGGATTTGGCCAGCCGGCGCACCATCCGATGCACAACGTTCTTCACAAAACGCTGGCTGACGCCGCCGCCGGCATCGGCGCCGTTAGCGTCGCCGGTATCGACGGCGCTTTCTCCCAAAGCGGCGGCGAACATCAAGGCTTGAACCTTGAGCGCCTCGAGTTCGGCGGCGATCAAGCTGCGTTGGTATTCGCCCAGATAAAGAAGCCCGCCCACCAGGATAGCCAAAGCCAGCACGTTGATGGCGAGAATGCGCCGGGTGATCGGCGAGATGGCGGGTTGGCCGGGTGGATGCTTCATTTTGGCGGCGGGTATCACTCTCCGCGGTAACGATAGCCGACACCGTAAAGGGTTTCGATCTCGCCGAACTCCGGGTCCAATTTCTTGAATTTCTTGCGCAGGCGTTTGATGTGGCTGTCGATGGTGCGGTCATCGACGTAAATGTGTTCGCCATAAGCCTGATCGATCAACTGGTCGCGGTTCTTGACGTGGCCGGGTCGCTTGGCCAGGGATTGGAGAAGAAGGAACTCGGTAACCGTCAGGTTGATTTCCTTGCCGCGCCAAGTGCACAGATGCTTGTCCGGGTCGAGCACCAGATTGCCGCGGCGGAGCACGTTTTTGTCGTCACCGCCGCTGGCCGCCCTGAGGTCGCGGCGGCGCAGCACGGCGCGGATGCGTTCAATCAACAGACGTTGTGAAAACGGCTTCTTGATGTAATCGTCGGCGCCCATGCGCAGGCCCAGCATCTCGTCGACCTCATCCTCCTTGGAGGTAAGAAAAATCACCGACAGATTGCCTTTCCGGCGCAACCGGCTCAACAACTCCATGCCGTCCAGGCGCGGCATTTTAATGTCGAGGACGGCCAGGTCCACCGGCGAACGGCTAATGCCCTCCAGCGCTTCCACGCCGCCGGCGTAGGCCTGGACTTTGAACCCTTCGGCCTCCAAAGCCATGGAAACCGAAGCGAGGATGTTGCGGTCGTCATCCACCAAAGCGATGGTGTGGGGCATGGATCAACCCTCCTGTCTTGGAAAACCTCGTCACAACCGCCTCCAGTTATCTAGTATCCCAGTTGCGGCACGGCAATCTTGGCGCCCTCGACGCCACGCTTACAACGGCGCGTGAAACCCCGTCAACCTAACCGTGGCTGGCGAGCCCCTTAAACCGACATTTCCCAGATAGCCTTCCATCAGAGCCAATCATAGGTAAAGACAACCACGGATAGAAGAGATTCCTCTCTTCGGCCATACGACAGTCCCAATTTGATTGATCTGTCCGTGTT
>DUZD01000168.1 GCA_013349695.1 Rhodospirillaceae bacterium | reverse complement strand
TTCGCATTTTCATGACAGCAAAGGAACATCACCATGGCCAAGAATTATATACAATCGGGTAACGTGCTCACCCTGACCGCCCCCTCCGACGTCTCCAGCGGCGATGGGTTGCTCGTCGGTTCCATCTTCGGCGTGGGCTCAAAGTCGATCTGCGCAAGCAGGTGGTCTCGGCGGGCCTCGGCATGCGTTTGTCGCGGACGTGGCGGGAGAGAACTTATCCGGTTCCTCGGTGGAGTCGAGGAGGGGCGCGGTGATCAAAAGCAAGTCCGGGTTTTGGCTGGCCATCCCGACGCCGTCGGCACCCAAGCGCGGGGTCGGCGGCAAGCGGATCAATCCGTCCAACTTCCCGGAGCACCGTTTCGGGCCGCTGCGTTTCGTTTACCGCCGCGGGCGTCCGTCGCTCCTGGTGGTGGACGGGGTCCGCATCAACAAGTCGGGGCGGGTCGAGCGGCGCGCTAAGGGCGGCGCTTTCACCAAGACCGGGCGCATGAAACAGGGCATGGCCACTTCTGTCATGTTCATCATGGTGCCGCAAGTACGGCTTAAGAAACGCCTGGATGTCAGGCGCGAGATCAAACGCTGGGAGAGGCGGTTGCCGGGATTGATCGACAGGCATATGCGGATGGGTTGAACTCATCTGGTGACGAGATGGATTTCCACCTTCATTCCCACAGCTTCGGCATATCGTTCCAAGGATTTCAAGGAAGGTTTATGGCCGCTCTCAAGACGAGCCACCGTGGGCTGGCTCGTTCCCATCCGGTCGGCCACTTCTTTCTGGCTCAGTCCGGCATTGATACGGGCTTGGATGAGTTCCCTCGCCAGTTCGAACTTAGGTTCGAGGGCTTCGAACTCCTTTAGGTACTCGGGGTCCTTTCGCCACTTCTTCCGGAGTTCGGCAAACGGAATGGTCATGGTCCTAACTCCTTCATTCTGGCATCGATATAGACGTAGGTTCGCATTCGAGTTCCTCAAAAAAGCAAGGGCCTCCGAAGAGGCCCCGCACCCTGCGGTCGAAACCACAAGGGGTGTATAGGAGAAAATTAGGATGGGGGGCGGCTCCCCGTCAAGGACGATCTGCCGACTCGTCGACTATCTCCACCCTGAGGCGCTTGCCGAGGACGGCGGCCGCCTTGTCCATAGTTAGCAGCGTCACCGAAGGGTTGTCGGGGTCGAGAAAACGATCAAGGGCCGCGCGGCTGGTATGCATGCGTCTGGCCATTTCGGCCTTGCTCAGTTTCTCCTCCGCCATGATCCGGCTCACCTGCCAAGCCAGGGCGCGCTTGACGGCAATGGCGTGGGCCTCGGCAAGAACATCATCCTCTTCGAGAAAGTCGTCCAGAGAGGTGCCGATATGGGGGTTGCGATCCTTGCTCATGATGATTTCTCCAGCTTGCGTTTGCGTTCCGATGCCAGATCGAGATCGGCCTGCATGGTTTTCCAGGTCTTCTTGATGAACCCGTGCAGCAGCACCATTCGGCCATCGAAAACGCAGAACAGGACCCGGGTGATCCGCTTATCCAGGTTCGTGCGGACTTCAAAGAGCCCCTGCTTCAAAGAGCGGCAGGTCGGCATTCCGATAGGCCACCCAAACTCGACCGCCTGGATGCGTTTCATCCGATCAGTCATGCGAGACTGTACCAAGGTTGATACATGGGAACAATAAGCATCAAATGTTTTCCAAGACCGAACAGATCCTTGAGGCAATCAAGGTGCTGCTCCTAACCGTGCCCAGCGCCAAGGTCGAGCGCAACACGGCGGTGCCTGAACGCATCCCGGCGGGCGGGTGATCTATGTGCCGGCTGGGTTCATCACCGATTTTGCGTCCATTCCCTGGTTCTTCCGGCGGCTGTTCCAGCCGGCGACGGGGCGGCACCGGCGCGCAGCGATCCCCCATGATTGGATATACGGGACGCCCGACGTTGCGATCTCAAAAGAGGATGCCGACGCTTTCTTTCTGCAAGGGATGATCGCCGACGGTACTGAAAAGTGGAAACGGAACGTCCTTTATGGCGCCGTCCATCATTTTGGAGACTCGTCTTACATGCCGCGAACGCCGGCCGCCGCGGCAGCCATCGCGGCCGGCCGGGAGTGAGCCATGCTTCACAAATTTCTCGAAGATGCGGTCCTCGGCGAACTCATCGACTACCTCGACATCCGGAGCATCCTTCTTACGGGCGCCGGCGTCCTCGCGTTTATCAAACTCCTCCTTGTTGGTCTCGTGGGCGCGGTGGGCTGCGAGGTCGCAGACCTTTTGCCATGAACAGCCTCACCCACACCTTGCGCCCGCCTGTCGCGCCTCAGTCCGGCTTCTTCAACCGGACGCCGGCGCCGCCGCCGTTGCCGTCGATGAACTCGACGCCGGCGGCTTCGAGGGTTTGGACAAGAACCTTCATGGTGGCGGGTTGAGGGTTGGTTAACCCATTTTCAAAGCTGCGGATTGTGACAAAGCTAATACCGGAACTCGTTGAGACTTCTGCCCTTAATCATTTGGTCGTAAGCAGTTCCACTAGGCGATCAAATCCCTTGTCCACCAACCACGCAATTATTCCAAGCAACAGACCAAGAATGGTACCGGCGCCAATAATTATACCAGTTGCGATATGAATCGTGCGGCGCATACCCGATATAGCGCTTGTAGGAATCCCGCGCCCGTTCCTGGCAGACGACAATCTTCCCCTCGACCAGCCGCGCCATGGCCTTCTTGGCGGCTTTCCCGCAGGCCCATTCCTTGCCGGCGGCGTCGGTACAGGTTTGGTTCCATTCCGGCGCGTCGATGCCGAAGATCCGCACCTGGACGCCGCCCCGGCACCACTGCTCATTGTTGAGCGTTCCCCCGACCGCCAGCGAATCCCCGTCGACGACGCAGGCCTTGCCGGTAATGCTGGCGTCGGCCCATGCCGTCCAGGCAGGCGAAGCGGAGGCCAAGACGGCTACGAACAAAAGGACACGCATATGTCTCATTCGTGTTCCCCCCGATTTTTCCTCGATACCGGGTCGTAAATCATGGCGTGAACAAAACGAGTTTTTCCCCCCGGTTTTGGTGCATGTTCATGCAGAGTTCTGCATAGTTTTGTATCCGTGGGATCCCCCCATTAGCGAAGAAAAGTCTTTTATTTTGAGGGGTTAAGGTGGTGCCGCCGCACAGATTCGAACTGTGGACCCCGTCCTTACCAAGAACGTGCTCTACCCCTGAGCTACGGCGGCCCTGAAAGTGGAAAATCGCACCTTGCCACAGGCCCATGGCGGTGACAAGCGGTGTTGACGGCGGTTCGGTCATGCCGGCACCATGGCCGCCAAGGACGGCAAGGAAGCATGGCTAAAAAACACCAACCGGAGAGCTTACAGCACCGCCGCGGCGGCGAAAGCCGGGCCGAGGAACGGCGGCGGCGAGAAGCCCGTGCGTTGCGCGAGAACCTCAAAAAACGCAAGGACCAAGCGCGCCAAAGAGCCGACTCCGGCGACGCCGGCAACGGCCCGCAAGGACCGGACCGCCGCCGGCGTTGACGGCATTTGCCCGTTGTTGGCTTCGCCATCGGCGCTTGAGAGCGCTGGAAGCATGCTCTAAAAGCGGCCCAAGGGAAAGGCTGGCGGGACAACCATGGACCGTATTCTCATCAACGGCGGGACGCCGCTCGAAGGCGTCATTCACATCGGCGGGGCCAAGAACGCCGCCCTGCCCCTGATGGCTGCCAGCCTGCTTACCGGCGAGACGCTGGAGCTTTCCAACCTGCCGCATCTCGTCGATATTTCGACCATGGCGCGCCTGTTGGCAAAGCTGGGGGTCGAGGTCGGCATGAACGCTAACGCCCCCGGCGGCCATGCCGGACGCACTTTCGCGCTCACCGCCAAGACCGTGACCCATACCACGGCGCCTTACGAATTGGTGCGCCGGATGCGCGCCTCGGTGCTGGTTCTGGGGCCGTTGTTGGCGCGCTCGCACCGGGCTCGGGTGTCGCTGCCGGGCGGCTGCGCCATCGGCACCCGGCCCATCGACTTGCACCTCAAGGCTCTGGCGCAACTGGGCGCCGACATCAAGCTCAGCGAGGGCTATGTCGAAGCGGCGGCGCCCGGCGGCCTGAAGGGGGCCCATATCGTCTTTCCCATGGTCAGCGTCGGCGGCACCGAAAACCTGTTGATGGCGGCGGTGCTGGCCAAAGGGAAAACCGTGCTCGCCAATGCCGCCCGCGAGCCGGAGGTGTCGGACTTGGCGCGCTGTCTCAGCGCCATGGGAGCCAGCATCGAAGGCATCGGCACCGACACACTCCGCATAAAGGGCGTTGAAGGCCTGCACGGCGCCAACTACGCGGTGATTCCCGACCGCATCGAGACGGGGACTTACGCGGCGGCGGCGGCGATCACCGATGGCCAACTGGAACTGCGGGGCGCCCGGCCGGAATTGATCGGCACCGTCGCCGAGACGCTGACGGAAGCGGGTGTCGAGATCAGCGAAACCCCCCGCGGCCTCGGCGTGGCGCGCCGCCAGGGAACTCTGAAAGGCATCGACGTGATGACCGAGCCCTTTCCCGGCTTTCCCACCGACATGCAGGCCCAAATCATGTCCCTGGCGGCCGTCGCCGAGGGCGCCTCGATGATCACCGAAAGCATTTTCGAAAACCGTTTCATGCATGTCCCCGAACTCTGCCGCATGGGCGCCAACATCAACGTCCATGGCGCCTCGGCCATCGTTCGGGGGGTACCCGGACTTGCCGGCGCGCAAGTGATGGCCACCGACTTGAGGGCGTCGGTTTCGCTGGTCCTGGCGGGATTGGCGGCGAAAGGCGAGACGGTGATCAATCGGGTCTATCACCTGGACCGGGGTTACGAACGGCTGGAGGAAAAACTGTCGGCCTGTGGCGCCAAAATCCAACGCATCAAGGGGTAATGCCGCCGCCCCGGCACTGTCTTTTTCGGGTCGGATGGCGGATCGGGCTCCGAGAGCCCGGCCGAAAATATGTCATTGTTTTACGATATTTTTCAACTCCCCTCCGCAAAGCCCAAGGGAGATCACAAGCCATTGAAATTGAAGAAATCATTTCGAGTCAGATTCTGAGACCGGAATCGCCGGCTTCAGGAGCGCATTGAAAAGGTGACGGCTGTAAAAAAAGGTTCATCCCGGAATTCCCGGATGAACCAAAAAAAAACAACAAAAAAGGACGCTAGAAGCATCCTCTCACAAACGACCCTCTTATAAAGAGAGGATTTAGACTTCTATATCCAGATTTGCCCCGCGGTCATCCGATGGCGAAGACTGGTCATTCGATGAACTGAATGAACTCTCGCCAGACTGCTCGACAAGTTCATCAACCCGCTCGGATGTTTCAGTATCGACTTCGCGCTCGGGGCTTGCCTGAATGGCTTCGTTAAATTCTGCTTGTTTAGCCACGACAACACGCATGGCCGCGAGAGCCATGCTAACAACGACCGTGTTGTCCGATTCTGCCGACGACACAAACATTTTTTGCGACCCTTTCTGCGGTCTTATAGATGAAAACATACATCTATGGCATTAAACTACACAGAAAACAAAAAAATTGCAATCTTTTTTTTGCCCCAGGCGAAGGGAAAAAAATGCGGACGAAACCCCGATAAATCGCCGCGAATGGCCGCTGGCGGCGCGCAAAAGCCTTTGCGCGCCGTTTGAGAGTCCCCTGGCGAAGCCATCAAAAACCCATTAATAATGCTGCCTTGCCGCCAGCGATGAGGTCCCCGCTGGTGAACGAGGTGACGGGCGTGAACGGGAAACCGCAAAGGACGCCGCTGAAAGAGCGCATGTTCTCAAATATGAAGCCGTTTCGGCGCCGTGCCGGGATCGCCCCCAGCCGCTTTGCCCGGCCCGGCGAAGCTTGTTTTCAAGAGGCCGCCTGATGGCCCAACGGCTTGATATCCGGACATCCGGTTTCGAAACCGCCTTTTCCGCCATGTTGGCGGCCAAACAGCTGAGGACGAGCCAGGTCGATGAGGCCGTGGCCGATATTTTGGCGGAAGTCAAAGAGGGTGGCGACGCGGCGCTGATAGCCTTCAGCAAGCGTTTCGACGGCAATAATCTGACCCCTGAAACCATGCGCGTCGAAGCCGACGAGTTGCAACGGGCGGCGGCCGATTGCGATTCCGACGTCTTGGCGGCCCTTGAATTGGCGGCGGCGCGGATCAGCGATTTTCACCGCCGGCAAATGCCGGACGACCTTGATTA
>DUZD01000218.1 GCA_013349695.1 Rhodospirillaceae bacterium | reverse complement strand
CCTGACGGCGCGTAGGGCCGTAAAGACGACCTCAGGAGCCATTCGTCCCTCGTAAATTCAAATCAGGCAAATCCTAGCGTCACCCTCCAGCCGACTTTTTCAACAGCCTCGGCTATACCCGAAAGTGACGGAAACTCCGCCGGAGGTCTGCTTTCAGGCGCTTAAGCGGACATCGGGGCGGTAAGTTATCGTCTGATTACGGCGTCATTTATGAGTACATGACCTAACATGGACATGCTCTATGCTTTCAGCGAACTTCCGGAATCTCTTGCCTAGCGCCGGGACAACCGCCGCGCCAAGAAGCCGAGCGCTCAACCGCCGAGGAACAGGCGGCCGACCTCGGGGTCATCGAGCAGTTCGCCGCCCTTGCCGGCGTCCGGATTGCAATGTATCCGGAAACGGAGCCTACTTCCTGTCCACCGGCTTGGTGCCGGGAATCCAGGCCTTGACCACCACCGACTTGCCTGATTGGGAGCGCATGACCTTCGGTTTCACGACTTGATCCAAAGCCGGGGCCTCCCTGGCCCTGGAAAACGACAGGCGCATCGCTTCCAGCGAAATTTCCCCCCGCCGGCCTCTTTTCAACGCCTTCTTGTAGGCCAGCGTCCCTTTCGCCAGCCGGGTCAGGTTCTCGGCGCTTTGGTGGCCGAAGCGGCGCCAGATGTTGTAGAGGAACGTCTCCACTTCATGGGGGAGGAACAATTCGGCGTCCATGTTCGGGCGCCCCTTGGAAAAGGCTTTGTAGACGTTGGGTTCGACCGGTCCCATCTCCTCGGCGACGAAGACGGCGGGCATCAGTTTGGCTCCGTCATGGGCGACCGCGTAATAAGCCTGCGACAGAAACAGCAGGCGATGAAGCTTCTGTGGCTGCAGATACTCGTTTTGCTCCAACGCCGTGTCTGCGAACCAAAAGGCAACGTCGAAAGCCGAATTTACCGCTGACGGCATATTACGTTCCTCGTCTTCGCGGGCGGTAACCCTGGGGAGGGGGGCTTCCAACGCCGGCAAAAGCGCCCGCGATAATCCGCGAATGTCCAGTGTCTTATAAGAGCCGGTAAAAAATAAGGGTGAACGCGAAAAGAGACAAGATCATCTTCAAGACTTGGTATTCTAAGCCTTGAGGTCGAGCAGTTCCCTCAGCATATGGTCACCGACAGGCAATAACCGGGCGCCGAAAGCGTAGGCGGCACGGGCCTGGATAAGGCGCGAGAACTCCTTGCCCAAATCCACCTCTCCCTGCCTCAAGACGTTGATCCGAACGCCTCCCGAGGCGTGACTTACGCCGTTCTTCCGGCCGCCGGCCAGGCTGGTAGCCCTGATCTCGACGGCGTCGAAATCCTCGCTGTTGACGTTGGCGACATTTTCGGCCACCGCCGCAAGCACGGCGGCATTGGCGGTCAGGGACGAGATGGCCGATGACATGGCACCGGATATTTGCATGGCTCGCCTGGATGTGGTCTCGACGCGGAATTGCGAGAATCATAGAACCGCTCCGTTCCGTCCGTCTATGACGGTGCTCACAGCCGGTTGCGCGGCCATAAAAAAAACCGGAACTTTCGTCCCGGCCGAAGAACGGCGCAACGCCTGCTTCCTTCACCCTGGCGCCCGCCGCCTACAACCTCGTCCGGCTGCCCAAACTTCTGGCGGAGATACCACCATGCCAGGAGTCTGCCCAAAAGACCAAAAAATCAAGGTTTCCGGCGGAAATGACCCTGAAAAAGGGCTTCGAAATCCACACCGCAAGACTGAAACTCCAAAACCGGATCAGATACCGGGGGACGGTGCGTTTTTCAGCAGCCTGCTAGCGGATGAAGCCGGCCAGGCGCTCCCTGATCTGGGCGGCGAGGGCGCGGTCCAACCGCCGCAGCATGTCGGCGGCCATGGCCTCGCCGATGCGCCGGCGGCGGGCGGCGTCGATATCAACCGGCGCCGTTCTCCGCAGGCTTGCGGTGGCGGCGGGAAACCCAAAGCGTTGGGTCGAGATGTCGGTGACGTCGATGCGCACTTCGATCACCCCCTGATAATGCCTGAACCGTTCGAAGCCAAGGCCGCCGCCGGCGATCTTGCGCTTGATCGATTCCTGGATAATGGCGTTGCCGACGACCACCCGGGCCTTGCCGTGGCTCCCTACCGCCCGCAGTCGGGCCACGGCCCAATCCTCGACGGCGGGCGTCAGGTCGAGCGGGTAAAGAGCTTGCGAGCCGGCGGCGGAAGGAAAGCTTTTCTCCACCAGCACCTCCGCCACGTCGAGGCGGAAAGGCTCTCCATAGGCCGGCCAGCTGGCAGGGGGGAGTGTCGAGCCCGAAGGCGGCGGGGCGGTTTCGCAGGCAGCCAGCAAGACCAGAGAAAAAAATACCCCGAACGATCGAAGGCGCCGCATGGCCGACATCCGCATTTGCCGTAAATCCACGGCCCATGATGACCCGCCGCCAACGGCGGCGCAAGCACCCTGTCGCGGCACCTTGTCGCGGCCTGGGCCGGTTTGTCCGGCAATGGTTTTTTAGGCTCGGTTTCACGGATGCCTTTGAATTGGCTTCGCGAAACAATATACTGCTCATCGTTTACTCGCGCGTCGGAGCGACGCGTCCGTGGAGGCGGCATGGCCGGTCATAGAGTGGAGGGGCTATTTTCGAAAAGGTTGCGGCTCGTTGGGGTTGGCTGGCGGCGCTGTCCACCGGCGTCGGCGGCTCCCGTCCGTCACGGGATTGAAGAATTTTTCGGAAAACGCCGCACGTCCTGCCATAGACGGAGAAGCATAACTTTTCGGTCATGATGGTTTACGTGATAGGGAGCAAATGATGAGAAAAGCGTTTTTGACGGCGATATCGGGGTTGTTCCTGATTTCCTGCGCGGCGATGCCGAGCCCTTCCCTGGCGCAATCGGGATCGGGCATCCGGGTCATGGTGATGGTCGATGATTCCGACGAGTTGAGCGTCAGGCATACCAGCCCCATCTTCCTTCGGGCCTTTCGGGAATTGCAGAACCAGATGACCCGATATGGCTTCTTCATTGTCGACGAGGAGATGCTCGCCGCCAATCTCGGCTGGTCGATCCCAGGAACCCGCCGTTCCAAGATGGAACTGGTCGAACGGCTGACCATCGTCAACCAAGGCAGTGATCCGAGAAACCACGTCAGGGCCATGGTCATCCTCAAATTGCGGGCCGCCAGGAAGATCTTTTCCGGGTTTGCCAAGGCCGAGGCCCGCATCACCGGCGATATTTACGATGTCGAGGCGCGGCGGTTCCTGGAGGCCTGGGAGGCGCCCAGACACAAGTTCCCCATCCCCGACCCATGCAACCAGTTCTGCGTCCAGGAGGCGGTCGGCGACCACGCCCGTGATCTCGGCGCTTCGTTGGGCGACGTGCTGCGCAGGAAACTGGCCTATTTGACGCGTGGCGACGGCATGTCGGGGGCGTCTTCGCTGGGCGGCGGCTTGGCCAATGAATACGCGGTGACGTTCAGGAACTTCTCCACCCGCGAAATCATCGAGTTCACCGAAGTCATGGAAAAGGAGTTTCCGGGTTTCGTGCGCTCCGGCCGGCCGACCGGCGATACGGCGGTGATGACCTACGCCTATCGCACCAAGGCGCCGGGCAATAAAGTCTACAAGTGGATAAACATCCTGCTGATGGACATGGGCCTCGACCCCGACAGCAAGGCCAAGGTGAACATAAGGGGAACGGCGATCGAAATCGATAAAATCATCGGTGGCACGACTCCCTTTCCCTCCGAATGCCGGGGCCGTTTCTGCTGAGCTGAGCTCCGCTTGCCGTTCCCGGCCGTCCGGGGGCGGAAAACACCGTCTCGGGGGAAAAAGCTTGCGCGGGGATCGAGAAGCATCGTCCGGCATTCATTTTCCCGGCAACGGCGGGCTCGCCGCCGCGACGCGAATTGAGGGCAATGATGGTGACGAGGAGGCATTTCGCCGAAGGCCTGTTGGCGGCCGTTTGTTCGGCGATGCTGATGGCGGCGAATCCGGCCGCCGCCGGACCCGAGATCCGGTATCCGGGAAACTATTACGGCCGCATCGACCTGCCGTTGCCGCAATCGCTCGGACACCTGGAAAAGCTGATCGGCGACACCGACAATTTCGAGCCGATCAAGAACTTCTCCGCCAACAACCGCTACCGGATCGCCGCCAAGCCGATCGGCCGGCTGGATCTGCTGCTCGGCAAGGGCGGCAAGAGAGTGGTGTCGGTATGTACGGGATGGCTGATATCCGACGATCTCATGGTCACCAACCATCATTGCATTCCGGGCAAGGGAGAAGACGGCTTCGAGGTGATTTCCGCTTCTCTTCTCATGAATTACCTGCAAGAGGGGGATACCGGCGGCGTCGATAGGTTCAAGGTCGATCTCCGGCCCATCGAGACGGACCCAGCCCTCGATTACACGATCGTCCGCGTCGACGGCAATCCGGGGCGTAAATACGGCACCGTCCCGCTAGGCGCCCGCGATCCCGAGGGCAGGGAGGAACTGTTCATCATTCAGCATTCCGCCGGCAAGGCGAAGCGGCTGGCGCGGCGCAACTGCCGCGCCGACAAGGCAACCGAGAGGCCGGAAGAAATCCGTCATTTTTGCGATACCCTTGGCGGCAGCTCCGGGGCGCCGGTTTTCTCCGACAACGACATGGCTCTCGTCGGCCTTCATTTCGCCGGTATCCAGGATCAAGTGAACTTCGCCAAACGGATGATGGCCATCCTTGCCCGCAGCAAGATCATGAGCCGGCTTCTCGGCGCCGCCGCGCCGCCGCCGCCGAGCGCTTCGCCGCCCGCCGACAGCGGATGGCAAGCGGTTCAGTGAACACGAAGGAGGTGAAGCGATGAAGGTTGCCGCGATTTTCGGCCTTATCATGGCCGGGCTTGCCGTGGCGGCTTGCCAGGCGACGATGTCGGAGGCCGCGCAAGTCATCCTTGCCGGGACCACCAACATCGATGTCGCCACCAATCCCATGCGCGAATATAGGCGCCCGGACGGCAGCGAATGCCAGGTCTACCGGTATTACCGGATCGGCGTCGGCGTGGCGCGGCAAGGCCAAGCAACGGTCTGCCGCTACCGGGGACAGAAATGGATTCTGATATCGAGGGTCCTTGACCCGTTGCCGGCCACCCCCGGCTCGGGTGACGGCGGCGTCATTGGCGCTCCCGGGCAGATGCAACCGATCACCCAGTAATCCCGTTCCAAGGGGCTGGGCGAGTGGCGCGGATGATAGGGATGCGAAACGGAGGTTGGCTGGCGGCGGCGGTGTTTACCGCTTTGCTGCTGCCCTCGCCGACCCTCGACGCCGCCGAAACGCGCGGCATTGAGGTGACGCTCCGGGCCAGCGAGGCGCCGGGGGCGGCGGCCGCCGGAACGGTCAAGCTTTACGGCTCCAGCCACGCCCTGGTCATCGGCATCGACGGCTACAGCAACGGCTGGCCACGCCTGGGCATGGCGGTAAAGGACGCCAAGCGGGTCGCCGAGGAGTTGCGCCGCCAGGGTTTTGACGTGACCCTGAAGACGGACCTCGAGGCCGATGAACTGCGCGCTGTTCTGCGCCGCTTCTTCGCCATCGAGGGGGCCGACCCGCAAGCCCGTCTGTTCCTCTGGTACGCCGGCCACGGGGAGACCGTGGACGGCGAGGGCTATCTGGTGCCGGCCGACGCGCCCTTGTCGATGGACCCCGGATTTCTGATCAAGGCTCTGCCGATGCGGGATTTCGGCTCGCTGGTGCGGCTGGCCAAGTCGAAGCATGTGCTCTCCATCTTTGACAGTTGCTTCTCCGGGACCATTTTCGAGGCTCGCGGCGGAACCCCCAAGCCGATCACCGGCAAGACGACGAAGGCGGTTCGTCAGTTCATCACTTCCGGCGACGCCGGCCAGCAGGTGCGCGACGACGGCAGCTTTCGGGAATACTTCGTAAGGGCTCTCGGCGGCGAGGAGAAAGCGGACTTCAACGGCGACGGCTATGTGACCGGCGAGGAATTGGGGTTGTTCCTTGGCCAGCGGATGGCGGCCTTGACGGACGCCGCGCAGACGCCGAAGGCCGGCAAGCTCCATGACGTGAGATACAACCAGGGCGACTTCGTCTTCGTGCTGCCGGGCAGGGCGGTCGCGTCGCGGCCTGCTACCATCGCGCCGACGGCGCCGGGCGGCGGCGGGTTTTCCCTAGACGATCTGAGGAAGCAACAACGGGTTCGGGCCGGCTGGGAGCGATGGCAGCAAGCG
>DUZD01000151.1 GCA_013349695.1 Rhodospirillaceae bacterium | reverse complement strand
GGGGGCGGTGGGCATTGGCGCGGCCATCGCTGGCGGCGGTTGCGCGGGGCGCGGTTGCGGCGCCACGGGGGCGGCGGGCATTGGCGCAGCCATCGCTGGCGGCGGTTGCGTGGGGCGCGGTTGTGGCGCCACGGGGGCGGCGGGCATTGGCGCGGCCATCGCTGGCGGCGGTTGCGTGGGGCGCGGTTGTGGCGCCTTGGCGGCTTTGGGCTTCGGCTTTCCGGGAATGACGCTTGCGAATTTGGAAGCGAGAGGATGGGTAAGTCTTTTTGCCGTGGTTTGCCGCCGCTCATCGCCTTCGAAAGCGGCGTCACGGCAGCGGCGGTCGGGTCCGAAATAGGTATCGGAACGCACGAAGTCCCTGGGATTGTCAAAAACTCTGTGAAGCCTTGATGTCACCGATCCAATCGACATGGGTGTGGCGATGAAATCGTTCACCCCCACGTCGCGGGCCTCGACCACGAGTTGTTGCGACAGTTCGCCGCATAAGGCAATGATCGCCGCGAATTGACCGATACCTTTTCCTTCGGCGCGGATGCGCTGGGTGAATTGCAGGCCGTTCACCGGCGACATGTCCCACTCGCAGAGGACAACATCGGCCGGGAATCTTTTCATTTCCGTAATGGCTTCGGAACCGTCTTGAACGAGGCGAATATTTCTTGCCCCCAGTGTATGGAGGATGGTTTTGGCCGCTTGACGTTCCTGGGCGTTGTTGCCGACGACAAGAAAGCTCAAAGCCGCAAGATTTAATTTTTTAGCCATCACGCCTTAGTCTTCGCGGATCGTGTACGTATGGCGTTCCGCCCTCTAATGCATGCGCCGCGATAACGGAAACGTTTGCCGGAACGGCGAATCCAGGGCGAATGCTGTAGCATTTCCCCAAACAGGTCAAGGCGGCTCCACGGCATCCTCACGGCAATCGCCGCCCGAATGGCTTGCCCCCACCGTCTTTCGGTTATACGGGGGTTTTCATTCCGCTGGCCGGCGTTGACCGGGAGCGATGGCGACAACGGCCTCGGTCCTTGTTAACCTGCCGTCCGCACCCGGACATTTGGACCAGCAATTGTGAAAGGAACCAGACATGACGATAGTCGTCGAGAAAACGGACGAGACCACGTTCAAGGTGACGGTGACGGCGGGGACGACGACGACCCACACGGTGACGGTGAGTGCGGACGTTTACGAAAAGCTGACCGGCGGCGCCGTCCCCGCCGAGACCCTGGTGGAGAAATCCTTCGAGTTCCTGCTCGCGCGCGAGTCCAACACGAGCATTCTCAGCCGTTTCGACCTGCCCGTCATCTCTCGCTATTTCCCGGAGTACGAGAGCAAGATTCGCGGCATGTTGAGGTGATCCCGGCGGAAGATTGGGGTCAGGACTTGAATTTTAAATTTCTATATTTTCCGAGGTTCTATTCACACTTCAGGTCCTGACCCCAAATCTCCGAGCTTTTTTCCAAGTTCACCGGCCAGGTCCTGAATGAACTGCCAGGCGACGCGGCCGGAACGCGCCCCGCGGGTGAGCGACCATCCTTCCGCCCGAGCCAGCAGATCCGTGGACGGGATGTCCAAACCGTAGTGGACGGCGTAACCCTCGACGATCTCGAAATAGGTCGGCTGGTCGCAGTTATGGAAACCCAGCCACAGTCCGAAACGGTCCGAGAGCGAAACTTTTTCCTCCACCGATTCGGTCGGATTGATGGCGGTGGAGCGTTCGTTTTCGATCATCTCGCGGGGCATCAGATGACGGCGGTTGGAGGTGGCGTAGAAGACCACATTGGCGGGGCGGCCCTCGATGCCGCCCTCGAGCACCGCTTTCAGGGACTTGAAGGAGGCGTCCCCGCCGTCGAAGCCGAGATCGTCGCAAAAGAGCAGGCAACGCCGCTCCGAGCGTCTGAGTTCGCGCAGGAGCCGAGGTAGGGAGGGGATGTCGTCGCGGTGGATCTCGACCAAGGCGAGGGCGCCGGGCGTTTCCTCGTTGACCCTGGCGTGGACCGCCTTGACCAGCGAGCTTTTGCCCATGCCCCGCGCCCCCCACAGAAGGGCGTTGTTGGCGGGCAGTTCGCTGGCGAAACGCCGGGTATTGGCGAGCAGGGTTTGTATTTGCCCGTCGATGCCCTTGAGAAGCCCGAGTTCGACGCGGTTGACGTCGGCCACCGTTCGCAGCCGCTCGCCGTTGGCGTGCCAGACGAAGGCGTCGGCGTCGGTCAGCCCGGCGGCGGCGGGGACGGTCGGCGCCAGCCGCTCCAAGGCGTCGGCGATACGCTCGCAAAGGATAGTAAAACCGGTGTCGTCCCGGCCCCGCGGCGGCGAAGCGGCGCCGGCGCCTTGATCGCTCCTTATGTAGGCGCGGACCTTTTCCACCGTCCGCACCGTCACGCCCTTGCCGCCGCGCAGCCGGGAAACGAATTTTCCGTCGTTGACGGCGAGACGGCCGAAGGTGGTCTCGGCCATTCCCCGATCGTCGACAAAGGCCTCGATCTCCCGCAACAGGTCCGAGAGAAGGTTCATGCCGGAAAGGATTATGGGATACATCCCATTATGTCAAGAGTCGTGTCTTGTATCCATTTGTATTATAATGATATTTATGGTTTATGATTTTGAGGTTATGTGGGATATATACGACATACTGCGGCGGAGTTGCCGGCGGGCGTCCATGCCCCCCAAGGAGTGTTGAAAATGTTGATTGGCGTTCCCAAGGAAATCAAAAACCATGAATACCGGGTCGGCATGACGCCGGCCAGCATCCACGAAGCCGTCGTCCATGGCCACTCGGCCATCGTCGAGACGGGCGCCGGCGCCGGCATCGGCTGCTCGGACGCCGACTATCGAGCCGCCGGCGCCGCCATCGCCGAGGACGCCCAGCAAGTCTTCGCCAAGGCCGAGCTGGTCGTCAAGGTCAAGGAACCGCAAGCGGCGGAGCGACGGATGCTCAGGCCTGGGCAGATTCTCTTCGCCTATCTCCATCTCGCCCCCGACCCGGAACAGGCCAAGGAGCTGATCGACAGCGGCGCCGTCTGCATCGCCTATGAGACCGTCACCGACCGACATGGCGGGCTGCCGCTGCTGGCGCCCATGTCGCAGGTCGCCGGGCGGATGTCGATTCAGGCCGGCGCCAATTGCCTGGAGAGGGAAAACGGCGGCAAGGGGATTTTACTGGGCGGCGTCCCCGGCGTGCCGGCGGCCAACGTCGTCGTCATCGGCGGCGGCGTCGTCGGCGAGAACGCCATCTACATGGGTATCGGCATGGCCGCCCACGTCACCGTTCTCGACCGCGACATCGACACCCTGCGCCATTTGGCCCGCCGCTTCGGCCCGGCCTTGACCACCGTCTATTCGACTCGCAAAGCGCTGGACGACTATGTGGTCCCGGCCGATCTCGTCATCGGCGCGGTGCTGGTGGCGGGGCACGAGGCGCCGAAATTGGTGAGCGCGGAAATGGTCGGGGAAATGGCCCCGGGTTCGGTGCTGGTCGATGTCGCCATCGACCAGGGAGGCTGCTCGGAAACCTCCCGTCCGACGACCCACGCCGAGCCCACCTACATCGCCGGCGGGGTTGTCCATTATTGCGTCGCCAACATGCCGGGCGCGGTGCCGCGCACCTCCACTTTCGCGCTCAACAACGTCACGTTTCCTTACATCCTGGCGCTTGCCGACAAAGGCTACAAGCGGGCGCTGATCGAGAGCCCGCGCTTCCGCGACGGCCTCAACGTCTGCGCCGGCCAAGTCACCAACAAGGCCGTCGCCGATGACTTGGGTTATGATCACATCGACCCGCTCGCGGCGCTCTCCGCAAGAGGTTGAAAAAAACCGTTACGCCCGCCGGCGAGGCCCCGCGCGGTTTGGGGCGGACGCCGGTTGTGGTAAAGTGTGGCGAGAAAACCAAAGGGAAGGTGGAGCGATGGGGGGTAGCGTGCTTTTGGGGATCGCCGGATTGGCGCTGTTCGCGCTTCTGGCCTTTCGTTTGCTCCGGCCCGGCCCCAAGGTTCAGGCGCGCGACATCAGGAATTCCATCGTCGCGGGCGACGTAAACGGGGATGTGAACCTTCAGGCCGCCTCGCCGCCGCCGGCCGGGAAGCCTTCGCTGACGGACAGGTTGACCTTGGCGAACGCGGTCATCGGGATAATCGCCGGCGTCCTCGTGATCTTTGGATTTTTCCTGGGCCTCAAGTAGTGCCGTGGCGTTATTCCCCAGCATTCGCACGCTTTTTTCCCGCGACATCACCGGCTCCGTCGTCGTTCTCGGCAGCGTCGGCGGCGACATCAATGTCGATTCCCTTCCGTTCGCCAAACTGACGCTCGACTGGCACCCCCTTCGCAAGGACCAACCAGAACTGTCCTGGTTGGATTGGCGTACGCGGATTGCCGAGTTCAGGGGACGGGAAAGGGAAAATGCCGACCTTCTCGCCTGGGCCGAAACTGAGGTGGAGGGCTCGCCCGTCCTCGCCCGCTTCGTCACCGGCCCCGGCGGCGTCGGCAAGACGCGCCTGGCGGCCGAGGTGGCGCAGACCCTCCGCGACAAGGGGTGGAACGCCGGTTTCGCCGACCTTCGAAAGCCCAGCAGGTTTCGCACCGGGCTGGCCGGAATGCTGGTCATCGTCGACTACCCCGAGGAACGGCCCGGGGGCGTCCGTGACCTCCTTGAAGACCTTGCGCGCATCGAGACCCGGCACCGGGTCAGGTTGCTTTTCCTGAGCCGCCGGGGATGGAGCGTCTGGGAGCGCGAGATCGCCGGCGTCCCGGGAGCGATCAACTTTTTCGCCGCCGGCCAGACCGAGCTTGAACCTCTCGCCGCACCGGATGCCTACCGGGTTTTCCGGAGCGCCCGGGAGGCCCTGGCGAAGGAAAAAAAGGCGGACCTGGGCGAGGTTACCGAAACCGCCTTTGGCGAGTGGCTGCGCCGTGCCGATATCCACCGGCATCCTTTGTTCGTCGCCGCCGCCGCCGTGCACGGCGTCCTCTACCCCGATGTGCCGGTAGTCAAATTGAGCGGCCGGGAAGTCCTCCAAGCCCTCGCGCAACGCGAACTATCCCGCCTCGAAGACGAGGCAACGGCTGCCGGATTGGAGCCCGAAGCCCTCCGACACTTGGTTGCTTTCGCCGCCATCCGGGGCGATCTCGACGGCGGCGACCTGCGGGCGCTGGCGGGTCGGACCGACCTCGCCCTGATGCTTCCGCCAACTGAGGACATCGTCGCGAAGGTCGAGCGTTCCGGGCGCCTGCGGGACGGTGTTTTCCCCGAGCCGAAGCCGGACATCCTGGCCGCCTACTTGGTGGTCGAGGTGTTCCGCCATGACTCCAAGCTGGCCCCGGAAAGGTTGTGGGCGGCGATCAAGGGCGGGGTGGGGGAAGCGCTGCCCCGCGCCGGCCGCTTGGCCTATGACGCCGAAATGGTGCTCGGTCTGCTGGACCATCGCATCAGTGGGTGGTTGGAACGGATGGTCGAAGGCAAGCCCGAACGGTGGCCCCCGATCGCGCCGGCCATCCGCGACGCGTCTCTCACCCAAGGGCTTGTGCCGCTGGCCACGGTGGTGTGGGGCGGCCAGCTCACCGACGCCAAGTCCGACGAGGAAAGAGCCGATTTGCTGAACAATCTTTCGGTGCATCTCGGCGAGACCGGCGACGTCGCCGGGGCGCTCGCCGCGAGCACCATGGCGGTGCAGGTCTTCCGCCGTCTCGCCGCCGCCAACCCGGCCCGCTTCGAGCCCGATCTGGCGATGAGCCTCAACAACCTTTCCAACCGCTTGGGCGAGACCGGCGACGTCGCCGGGGCGCTCGCCGCGAGCACCGAGGCGGTGGAAATCCGGCGCCGTCTCGCCGCCGCCAACCCGGCCCGCTTCGAGCCCGATCTGGCGACGAGCCTCAACAACCTTTCCGACGATTTGAGCGCGACCGGCGACGTCGCCGGGGCGCTCGCCGCGAGCACCGAGGCGGTGGAGGTCCAACGCCGTCTCGCCGTCGCCAACCCGGCCCGCTTCGATCCCGATCTGGCGTCGATCCTCAACAACCTTTCCAACCACTTGAGCGCGACCGGCGACGTCGCCGGGGCGCTCGCCGCGATCACCGAGGCGGTGGAAATCAGGCGCCGTCTCGCCGCCGCCAACCCGGCCCGCTTCGAGCCCGACCTGGCGACGAGCCTCCATAACCTTTCCAATCGCTTGAGCGAGACCGGCAACGTCGCCGGGGCGCTCGCCGCGATCACCGAGGCGGT
>DUZD01000204.1 GCA_013349695.1 Rhodospirillaceae bacterium | reverse complement strand
AGCCCAAGCCCAAGCCCAAGCCCAAGCCCAAGCGCAAGGACAAGGCCGTCGATGCCGCTGATGCCGCCGCCGTCAAGGACAAGACAGAAGCCGGCACGGACGAAGCCAACGCCGACAAAACCACCGTCATTGACGTCGGCGCGGACAAGGGGCGGAAACAGCCGAAATCGCGGCGCCAGGGCTGGTGGCGACGCCTAGGCGGGTGAATCCGAGGTTCCGTCCGCAAAACCGGTTGGGATCAAAGCCGCCATTCAATGAGCCGGCCCGCCGCCTTCACCATGTCATCGGTGGCGCCGGAAAAGGAAAAACGGACGTATCGATTGCCGCGCTCTGGGTCGAAATCGACCCCTGGCGTCGCCGCCACCCCGGTTTCCGCCAGCATCCGTTGACAGAAATCCTCGCTGTCATTGGTCAAGTGGGCGACATCGGCATAAATGTAAAAAGCGCCCTCGGCGGCGGCCAGCTTGTCGAACCCGGCTTTCGGCAATTCCTCCTGGAGCACCGCCCGGTTGCGGGCGTAGCGGGCGACGTTGGCGTCCAATTCTTGCCGGCAATCGAATACCGCAATGGCCGCGTGCTGGGACAGGGTCGGTGGCGAGATGAACAGATTCTGCGCCAAGCATTCCACCGAGCGCAGCAGTTTCTCCGGGACCACCATCCAGCCAAGCCGCCAGCCGGTCATCGAGAAATACTTCGAAAAGCTGTTGATGATGATGGTTTCGGAATCGAAAGCGGCAACGGTCTCCGCCGGTTCCCGATAAGTGATGCCATGATAGATTTCGTCGGATATCAAACGAATCCTGTTTTCGGCGCAATAGGCCGCAAGCGCCTTGAGTCCGTGCCGGTGGATCATGGTGCCGGCCGGGTTCGAGGGGCTGGCGATGATCAGGCCGTCAAGCCGGCCGCCGAGTCGTTCCAGCGCTTCCGGCGTTGGCTGGAAATTGGTATCCGGGCCCAAGGCCAGATTGACCGGCTCGATATCGAGGGCTTTGAGAATATTGCGGTAGGCGGGATAGCCGGGACTGGCCAAGGCGACACGGTCCCCGGCCTCGAAAGCGGCCAAAAAAGCGACGATGAAGGCTCCCGAAGAGCCTGTGCAAACCGCGATGCGGCCGGGGTCGAGGGAAACGCCGTAAGTGTTTTGGTAATGATCGGCAAGTCGCCGGCGCAGCGCCGGAATGCCCAAGGCGTCGGTATAGCCCAGGCGATCGGCGGCAAGCGTCGCTTTCGCCGCCTCCAGGACGGCACGGGGGGCGGCGGTGCTGGGTTGGCCGACTTCCAGATGAAGAACGTCGCCGCCGGCGGCCGCCCGTTCGTTGGCGGCGCGCATCACGTCCATGACGATGAAGGGCGGAATGGTTCCGCGTTTGGCAATTTTCAGGGCCATAACGGGAAATCCGTCGGGGTTATTGCTCATACCGCTCGGCGGTGGCCGCCAAGCCGAAGCCGCGCGGGTCCGCCTTCAGTGTGCAGGTTCCCGGCTTGATCGGCAGGCCGCTGACGCAGGCCGCCGCGTTGACCCGCCCCAGTTCAGCGGTGGCGGCAATGCGATGGCCGCGTTTGATGAGGGCTTGGAGCGCCGCTTCGCCGTAACCTTGCTCGTAATAGACAAGATCGGGAAAGCCGCCATGATGGAGGCGTTTGGCGGTCAGGGCTTGGCTCAACGGTTGCTTTTTGAGGATGACCTCCGTCAACACATTTATTATGGCGGTCGGCGCCGTAACACCGCCGCTGGCGGCGGCGGCGAAGTAAAAATCCTTGTATTCGTGATCCACCACAATGACCGGTCCCAGGGATAAGGGGCCGCGGCCTCCCTGTCCCGGCAGCGCCGCTGGCAGAATGCCCGTGCCAGGAGCGATGCGTCCGGTGCCGAACCGGTTGTTCATGGTCAACGCGCAGGCCACCGCCGAGCCGGCGCCATCCAAGGTTACGAAGCTGATGGCGGCGGGGTTTTCAGGTCGTTTGACCGGCGCCGGATCGAGCGACGCCGCCGGGATGTGACGCTCGGGCCGATAGCTGGCCATCAGCCGCCCAATGCGTCTCCGGGATGGAAATTCGGGGACGGCGATGGCGCTGCTTCCATCTTGCCCGAGCCATTGCCCCCGGTCGGCGAAGGCGCGCAGGATGGCTTCGGCGAAAAGGTGGGGTTGTTCCTCGGACGACGCCTTTTGGTAACGTTCGCCTTGGGTCAGCATGGCCCAGATTTCGGCCTCGACGGCACCCGCCGCCGCCGGCGGGGGAGCAAAATGTAGGGTCAGAAAATCAAACGGAACACTGATGGTTTGCCGCCACCGAGGGGTGTAACGGCCGAGGTCTTCCAGATTCAGCGATCCGCCCGCGCGGTTGAAGGCATCGACCAGTTTGGCGGCCGTTTTGCCAGTGTAGAAATCGTCCGCTCCCAGGTAGCGCAGATTTTCCAAGACCGCCGCCAAGTCCAATTGCTTAATGGTCTCCCCTTCCTTGACCAATCCCCGTCCGTCCGCCCGGCTAAAGACGCGCCGGGTTTCCGGCTTCGTCAACAGGGCGCTTTCCACGGATGCCAAATCGTTGGCGAATGCCCGCGACACCGGGTGACCGAAGCGGGCCAGCGTTTCCGCCGGGGCCAACACTCGCTCCCAACGCAATCGCCCATATTTGTTGTGCAAAGCGAAAAAACCGCGCGGGTTTCCAGGAACGGCGCTGGGACGGGACGCCGCCGTCGGAATCTTTTGTGGCGCCCGGGCCAGGAAATCGATGGCTTCGGCGACGCCGTTCCAGTGGTTCCAGGCTACGCATGTGCCGCCGCCGCCGAGGCTGGCGGAGGAAGGCATGGTGACGGCGAGTGCGAAATAGACGGCCGCCGCCGCATCCGCCGCGGTGCCGCCGTCGGTAAGGATGTCACGGCCGATCATGGCGGCGAGCGGCTCGTCCGCCACCACGCCGCCGGGATAAAATTCCACCTTATCTTCGGGTTTCTCTTCGTCGGGGGTGATCATCGACAGCCAATCACTGCCCTGGGAGCAGGCGCCGAGCAGCAGAACGAAAAGACACGCCACGAATTGACGCCGCCTGGTTCCGCACTTACTTTGGCCGGCACCGCCAAACAGGTGGTTTTGTATGACGGGTTTAAAGGCCTTGATGAAACGCATTGCTTGCTCGCTCGCCGTAATGGTGTTTTTCGCCGTTTTCCTTTTGGGACCAGCGGGCTCCCCCGCCAACGCATTTTCGTTCATCCGGGACGCCGAGATCGAAAATACCATCCGCGCTTATTCGACGCCACTATTCCAAGCAGCCGGCTTGGAGCCCTCGAATATCAAGATCTTTCTGGTCAAGGACAATTCGCTCAACGCTTTCGTTGCCGGCGGGCAGAAAATTTTCATCAATACCGGCCTGTTGGCGAGATCCCAGAACGCCGGCCAGATCATCGGCGTCATCGCCCATGAAACAGGTCACATCGCTGGCGGCCATTTGGGGCGTATCCGCGAGGCGATGAAAAAAAGCACGGCGCAAACCATTCTTGCTTATGTTCTCGGCGGCGCCGCCGCCATCGGCGGCCGTCCCGATGTTGGGCAAGCCATCGTCTTGGGCGGAAAACAGGCCGGGCTGCGTTCCCTCCTCCATTACAGCCGCACCCAGGAATCGGCGGCTGATCAGGCGGCGCTCAGGTTTCTCGACACGGCCAACATATCGGCGGGGGGATTGCTGGAGTTCCTGGACATTCTCGGCGGCCAGGAACTGTTAAGCGCTTCACGCCAGGATCCCTATCTTCGCAGCCACCCGTTGACCAGCGAACGGACGGCGGCCATCCGCGCGCACTTGGCCAGATCGCCCAACAAGGATAAACCGTTTCCTCGCCGCTTCCAGGAAATGCACGCCCGCATGCGAGCCAAACTTCATGCCTTCCTGGAGCCCCTCGCATATACGCTCAGGCGTTACAAAGAGACCGATGACAGCCTCGTTTCCCGTTACGCCAGGGCCATCGCCTATTACCGTCATCCGGACCTGGAAAAAGCTTTGCGTCTGATCGACGGGCTCATCGCGGATCGCCCCGACGATCCTTATTTTTACGAATTGAAAGGACAGATGCTGTTCGAGAACGGACGCGCGGCCGTCGCCCTTGGGTCTTACGAAAGGGCCGTTCAATTGCTGCCGTCCTCGTCTCTGCTGAGAAGCGGCTTGGCTCAGGCGCAGTTGGAAATGAACGATCCGGCTTTGCTGGAACCGGCGATCCTGAACTTCCGGGCGGCTTTGCATAGGGACAGCGGAAGGCCTTTCCTTTGGCATCAACTGGCCATCGCATACGGCCGACAGGGCCGGATGGGCCATAGCTCCTTGGCCCTGGCCGAGGAGGCCATGCTCAAAGGCAAGGCGAAGGTCGCCCGTTATCAAGCCGGTCGGGCGGCGACCCTTCTGCCCCGTGGATCGGTCGGCTGGCTGCAATCCCAGGACATTCTGCAAGCGGCAAGGAAAAAGTAGGGACTAGCGGCAATGCGCCAAGGAATGTTGGCGGCGTTTCTGGCCGGGACGGTCGTCGCCTTCTCGGGCTGCGCGGCTCCTCGCGCCATCATCGGTCCCTTGGGAAAGCTGCAAGTTCTCGATCCCGCCGCGATGTCTTCCTTGGAATCCCTGCGCGATGGCTGGGTGATCGAAGGTTCCGGCGACATCGCCCGGGACCATCTCTCGGTCGTCTATATGGAAAATATTCCGGCGCTCCGGGTGGTCAACGGAATGGAAGGCTTCTTCTTCGTTCGCCGCACCCAGGCCATGCTTCTGGCCACGCCTTTCCTGAATTGGGCTTGGAACATGGAGGCGCCGCCAACCGGCGTTCATCCGGTGCGTTTGGTCATCGGTTTTCACAGCTCCAAAACAACAGACAGCGGTTGGAGAAACCTGTCTTTTTTTCGGCTTTTTGGCTCCATGCCAAATGGTTGGCAATGGCCTACCCTTCCGCGCCACGACCGGCTGTTGGCCATTATCTGGGGCGAATCGGCGCTGCAGAGGGGAAAGCTGTCCCATCCTTCCGGAAACCGCCAGGACGCCCCCCGTTACACGGCGCGCGGGGGACGCGAAAACGCCGGCAAATGGTGGGAGGAAGCCGTCGACCTTTCTCGACTTTATGCCAGCGTCTGGCCGGAAGATGATTTGAGCCGGGTGCGGGTGATGTTCATCGGCATCGCGGCCGCCGGCGGCTATCCACCCGCCGCCGCCCATGTCTCGAAGATCATGCTGACGCGTTAGGATGTGATGTCTCAACAGCCAATGCCATCAATGGGCGGATATCGACAGGGGGCTTCAATTTTTAGTGACCACTCGGCCGACAAACTTGTGTTCACGCCTGGCATGGCGCATCATATGACCGTAGTTCATGCTTTGCTAATGAACGATTTGGCATAAAGGTTTGCCATGAGTCTTGTTGGTTTCGCGCGGTTTTTTTTCGCTCTGTTCATCCTTGCCGCCCTGCCGGCCCTGGCCGCCGAGGATGCTTTGTCTCCTCGGCAAAAGCAGGCTGTGGAGGAGGTGGTGCGGGAGTACTTGCTCCACAACCCGGAGGTTCTGGTTGAAGCCATCCGGGCGTTGCAGGCCAGGCAGGAAGCCGAAGACCGTGACAGGGTACAAAAAAACCTGGCGTCACTGCGCGGCGAACTGGAAAACGACCCTACCTCTCCCGTTGGCGGCGATCCCAGGGGCGATATCACCATCGTCGAATTCTTCGACTACAGGTGTGGGTTTTGTAAGCGGGTTTTCCCCACTTTAATGACCCTTATGAAATTCGATGGCAAAATCCGTTATGCCTTTAAGGAATTCCCCATTCTCGGCCCGGATTCCATGGTCGCGGCGCGGGCGGCGTTGGCGGTCTGGAAGCTGGACAAGGCAAAATACCTAGCTTTTCACTCGGCATTGATGAAGAACAAGGGCCAATTGCCGGAGCGGAAAGTGATGAAAATTGCCGCTAAAAATGGTCTTGACGTCGGCAAGTTGCGCCAAATCATGGCCGATCCCGGCATTGAAAGGGTGATACAAAAAAATTACCAATTGGCCGAAGCCCTGGCGATCACCGGCACGCCCGCCTTCATCATTGGCAAACGCGTGGTGCGCGGCGCCATCGACCTTGAAGCGTTGGAGCGGCTGGTGGCGGAAGCGCGAAAAGGCTAGTACACCCCGGCGGGATTCCTGACCCCATACGATCGCTTTTCCCGCTCTCCCGGTAGGAGCGGACGCGCCGGCGATGCGGGTACATCGTCAAGCGTTCTCGACG
>DUZD01000236.1 GCA_013349695.1 Rhodospirillaceae bacterium | reverse complement strand
ATCGTCAAGCGTTCCCGACGCCCCGAGGGGACGGGAAAAGCGACCCTTTGGGCGGTCTTGCGAGGCTTCCGGACGTCGTCGCGTGCCGCTTGTGGTGCACGGACACCGCGGCGCGACGCGCTCCTAGCCGGAAACCTCGCAAGACCGTCGTAGGGGTGCAATTTGGCTGACGCGGGCCACTAGTGGTCCAAATCTTATGTGATTCCTCTGTATCAGGACGGTGCCGGGGCTCCGGCCGCGGCCCTTTGCGCGGCCCTTATAAAGCCGCTAAATTCATTATCTCTGGGGAGCCGGGACCATGGCGAAATTCCTTCTCGACAATGAAACGGCGATCCGGCTGGGATGCTTTTTCGGCGTGCTGGCATTGATGATGTTCTTGGAGCTGATCGCGCCCAAGCGAGCATTGAGCCAATCCCGGGCCGTTCGCTGGTATGCGAATTTGGGGATCGTCGCCTTGAATACGGCCGTGCTGCGGCTGCTGTTTCCCGTCGCCGCCGTCGGCCTGGCGATGCTCGCCGCCGATCGGGATTGGGGGCTTTTCAACAACCTTTCCGTTCCCTATTGGCTGGCCGTCGCCGCTTCGGTGGCGATCCTCGATTTCGCCATTTACCTTCAACACGTCATGGTTCACGCGGTGCCTTTGCTGTGGCGATTGCACCGCATGCACCATGCCGACCTGGATATCGACGTCACCACGGGAGCGCGGTTCCATCCGGTCGAGATCGTCCTGTCGATGGTCATCAAGATGGCGGTGGTCGCGGTGCTTGGCCCGCCCGCCGTGGCGGTGATGATCTTCGAGGTATTGCTCAACGCCACCGCCATGTTCAACCATGCCAACTTCGGCTTGCCCTTGGGCTTTGATCGTTGGCTCAGGCTGTTGGTGGTGACGCCGGACATGCACCGGGTTCACCATTCGCTTCTGGCCCACGAGACCAACTCCAACTTCGGTTTCAACCTGCCCTGGTGGGACCGCCTGTTGGGAACCTACCGCGACCAACCCGAAAAAGGTCATCAAGGCATGACCATCGGCATCGACCTGTTTCGCGATCCGGGCGCCCAGCACCTGCACCGGATGCTGATGCAGCCTTTTCACGAAGGGACCGGGGACTACGCCATCAACCGCCGGACCCGGGATTGAAGAATGAGCAACGAGCGGATCGGCGGCGAATTCGACTTTATGCTCCATCACATCGGCTTCGAGGCCGACTACCATCATCCCGACAGCGGCAACCTGCAACTGTCCAGGCAAACGGTCGACGCCTATGAAAACGAGAAGGGGGACGCCGAAATTTTTTTTCAAAACGCCACCGGCGAAGGCTTCAGTTCGCAACATTTGCTCGACTGGTTCTTGACGCAAACCCGGACCACGATCGCCGATTACCTGCCGCCGGACGGCAAAGTCAAGAAGGGCGGGTGTTACGTCACCTTGCCGATCAAATTCCAGGAAGGCCATTTCCATATGATGACGGCCGCCGGCGCGGCGGATTTGAAAACCTTGAAGCTCTACGTCCGGATTACCGCGCACCCCCGGCCGTCTTCGAGGCCAACCGGCCCTAGAGCCGTTTGAACAAGGCGGCCTTGATCTTGCCGATGGCCTGGCCCGGGTTGAGGTCCTTGGGGCAGGTGTTGGTGCAGTTCATGATGGTGTGGCAGCGGTACAGCCGGAACGGGTCGTCAAGATCGTCCAACCTGTCGCCCGCCGCCTCGTCTCGGGAATCGGCGATCCAGCGGTAGGCCTGCAAAAGAATGGCCGGCCCCAGAAACCTCTCGCCGTTCCACCAATAGCTGGGGCAGCTTGTCTGGCAGCAAAAGCAGAGGATGCATTCCCACAGGCCGTCCAGCCTCGAACGTTCTTCCTCCGACTGCAACCTTTCGCCGTCCGTCGGCACGGCGGAGGAAGTCTGAAGCCACGGTTCGATGGAGTGGTACTGGGCATAGGGGACGGTCAGATCCGGCACCAGGTCCTTGACCATCGGCAAATGGGGCAGGGGATAGATTTTTACCACGCCCTTGATGTCCTCGATGGGTTTGAGGCAGGCCAGGGTGTTGACGCCGTCGATGTTCATGGCGCAGGAACCGCAGATGCCCTCGCGGCACGAGCGGCGGTAGGTGAGGGTGGAATCGATCTCGTTCTTGATCTTGTTCAGGGCGTCGAGGACCTTGACGCCGCATCCGTCCATGTCGACTTCGAAAGTATCGAGACGGGGGTTTTCGCCGCTGTCGGGATTAAACCGGTAGATCTTGAAAATCCGCATGTTGGTGACGCCGGCTTGCGCCTTGAAAGTCTTGCCGCCGACGATCCTCGAATCGGCGGGAAGGGCGAATTCAACCATGTTGCCGTCGCCTCCTAATACACCCGAGCCTGTGGCTCGATGTAATCGACCTCGTCGGTGAGCGTCCAGGTGTGGACCGGCCGGTAGGTGAGTGTCACCTTGCCGTCGTCGCCGATCCAGGCCAGCGTATGTTTCATCCAGTTGTCGTCGTCCCGGTCGGGGTAGTCCTCGCGGGCATGCGCCCCCCGGCTTTCCTTGCGCGCCTCGGCGGAAAACATGGCCGCCCGGGCACAGGCCATAAGGTTTTCAAGCTCCAGGGCTTCCACCAAGTCCGAGTTCCAGATCATCGAACGGTCGCCGATGCCGATGTCGGCGATGTTCGCCGCCACCTTGTCGATGGTTTCACAGCCCTCGGCCAACACCTTTTCATCCCTGAAGACGGCGGCGTGGCTTTGCATGTCGCGCTGCATGGCGCGGCGGATTTCCGCCGTTTTCAGCGAACCCGAGGCATGGCGCAACCGGTCGAGACGGGATAGCGCCATGTCGGCCGAATCCTTGGGCAGGGATCTGTGCGGGCTTTCCGAGTCGATCAGCTCGGCGGCGCGGATCGCCGCGGCACGGCCGAAAACGATGATGTCAAGAAGCGAGTTGGTGCCCAGCCGGTTGGCGCCATGCACCGAGGCGCAGGCGCATTCGCCAACGGCCATGAGGCCAGGGGCAACCGCGTCGGCATCGCTTTCCGTGGGACGCAGGGCCTCGCCGTGAAGATTGGTGGGGATGCCGCCCATGGTGTAATGCACCGTCGGCAGGACCGGTATCGGCTCCCTGGTGGCATCGATGCCGGCAAAGACCTTGGCCGTCTCGGTGATTCCCGGCAGGTGCTCGGTAAAGATATCCTCGCTCAAATGCTCCAGGTGCAACAAAAGATGGTCCTTGTCCGGGCCGACGCCGCGGCCCTCGTGGATCTCGATGGTCATGCCGCGGCTGACCACGTCGCGGGAAGCCAGGTCCTTGGCGCTCGGCGCGTAGCGCTCCATGAAACGTTCGCCTTCGGAATTGGTCAGATAGGCGCCCTCGCCCCGGGCGCCTTCGCTGATCAGGCAACCGACCCCATGGATGCCGGTGGGATGGAACTGAACGAACTCGTGATCCTGCAAAGGCAGCCCCGCCCGCGCCGTCATGCCGTTGCCGTCGCCGGTGCAGATGTGGGCCAACGTGCAGGAAGCATAGGCGCGGCCGTAGCCACCGGTGGCGATCACCGTCATATGCCCGCGGAAGCGGTGGATGGTGCCGTCGTCCAGATTCCAGGCGACGACACCACGGCAGACGCCGTCTTCGTCGATGATCATGTCGAGGGCGAAAAACTCGATGAAGAACTCGGCTTTATGTTTCAGGCTCTGCTGGTAAAGGGTATGCAGGATGGCGTGGCCGGTACGGTCGGCGGCGGCGCAGGCGCGCGCCACGGGAGCCTCGCCGAAGTTGCTCATGTGGCCGCCGAAGGGCCGCTGAAAGATTTTTCCCTCGGCGGTGCGCGAGAACGGCACGCCGAAATGTTCCAGCTCGAGCACCGACGGGACGGCGTGGCGGCACATGTATTCGATGGCGTCCTGATCGCCCAGCCAGTCGGAACCCTTGACCGTGTCATACATGTGCCATTGCCATCTGTCCTTGGCCATGTTGCCGAGCGCGGCGCCGACCCCGCCCTGGGCGGCGACGGTGTGGCTGCGGGTCGGGAAAACCTTGCTGATGCAGGCCGTCTTCAGTCCCGCCGCGGCCATGCCCATGGTGGCGCGCAGGCCGGCGCCGCCGGCGCCGACGATGATGACGTCGTAAGTGTGATCGATGATTTCGTATGCTTGCGGCATGCCCGGATCAGTTCCCGAAGGCGAGGTGGAGAACGGCGCTAACGCTGCCGGCGCCTATGAAGAAGAAAGCGAACTTGACGGCGATCAGGAGCGCCATTTTGGCCGTCTCTCCATGCACATAGTCCTCTATGACGACTTGCAAACCCAGTTGCGCGTGGTGAAAAAGGGCAATAATAAACAACACCAGCATAAGGCCGTTGCCGAAGGAACCTACCCAGGCCTTGAAGGCGGCGTGATTGGCGCCGACGAGGAAGACCGCCGAGGCCATGAACCACAGAACCAACGGCACCAAGGCCATGGATGTCAACCGCTCCGCCCACCAATGGCCGACTCCCTCCTTGGCGGAACCGAGGCCTTGCACCCGCCTGAGAGATGAACGCATCTCCATTACAATTTTCCCGCCACGATGTAAGGGGCGAACCAGATCAAGACGGTCAGGACCGTCGACGCCACCACCACCACCACGCCAGAGCTTCGCAACCGGGGAAGCTCGAACCCCCAACCGATATCCCAGAGCAGGTGCCGGATGCCGTTGCACAAATGATAGAAGAGGAAAAAGGTCACCCCGAACAAAATCAGCCGTCCGAACCAATGTCCAAAAAAAGCTTGCGCCCGGGCGAAGGACTCCGGTCCATAGGCCGCCGAGGCCAACCAGTAAGTAAGCAGCAGGGCGGCGGCGGCCAAAACCACGCCCGTCAGACGATGCGCGATCGACAAGATCGAGGTGATCTGGGGCCGATAGATCTGCAAGTGGGGAGAACGCGGCCGGCTTCTTGTACTCATCGGTGGGCCCTCTTGGCGGCGGAAACTATCCGTTCCGGCGTCGATGCCGGTAACATCCCGAGAAATCCAACTTCAGCAAACCCTTTTCGCGGTTTGATTGTCAACGCTGGACCTGACGATATCGTTGCCAATTCTAATCCTAGGACAGGGAAAATCGGCGGCGGGAAACCCGGAATGGATTCCGATTGCGTCAGTTTCGTTTAAACGCTCGACAAATTCGAGTCAATGTCCACCGTCAGAAAAACCTAACGATAAAAACCACCGTCCGTTTCGGCGCCGTTGCGCCGGGAGTACCTTAATTGCCTAACCAGGACTTCCCGCATAAAGGGTTGATTTTTCAGGAAGTTGATAAAGAATGTGTACAAGTATGTGGATAACTTGTGGGTAAAATGTGTAAATATAGGGAATTTATACACAGAAAACTTTAAGAATATGCAAAATTTCAATTGAAAAAAGGTTTCTATATTTACAGCATGCAAACCGTGCGCGAAAGCGTAAAAGCAACTTTTTCTTGGCGATTGGAATTTTCCTTCTGGATTTTCCCGATGCTTAGGAAATGGTTGTTCCGAGGGGAGGGCGGCGCATGTTGCGTTGACCAAGCCTGGGGTGCTGACGGCCGGTGAGACGGCTTCGGGTTTCGGCCCGGGTGTGCGTCCATCGGTTGTTGACGGAAAGCCTCGGTTTAAGCGAGGCGGACCTTATTTCACGGAAGGGTCGGCCCTTCCCCGCGGGGGGGATTGGCTCGCTCCGTGACGCGGTGCCGCGAGAGTTCGGCTGTTGTCGGGCTGGAGTATTCGCCGCGAGGATGGGGGTACAGACTGTTGGTCAGGCTGGACCGCCGGTCTTGAGGTTTCGCGCCTCCGGGGGGTTTGAGCGAAGGAGCCAACGCTTACTTCGTTTTCGCCCTTGAAGGTTCGCATGTTTTAGCAAGGCTTTCCGCCGATTGTGGCCCGTGGCGGAACAGCCCCGGCAACGGGGCCATTCAAAACGGACCGCCACCACCCCGCCCCGCAACCGGTTCCCTTGCTCAGGGTGCGCTTGCGGAAACGGGTGGTTGAAAGCGATAAGCGCTTTCGTGTGCGTGGAGCCTAGCCGGCTTCAATGAGGCGTCAGGAGTGTCGTTTCGCTGTCGGCACGTTGCACGGGTTTCCCAGGACCCGTGCACCTGGCGCTTCATTTTTGGGCAAAACTTTCCGCCTTGGAGCAAATTCGGATTGATGAATCGCCCAAGGCTTCTCATCAATCTGGAGAGTTTTCTCTAACTTAGGGCTCGTCACAAAATAACCGCGTCACTTCACTTTCGCCGTCATGCCCGGCCTTGAGCCGGGTATCCACGCGGTTGATGCCGAGCGCGGGGCCCGTGGATGGCCGGATCAAGTCCGGCCATGACGACGGAAGGGAGGATGGTGATTCATTTATTCTGT
>DUZD01000174.1 GCA_013349695.1 Rhodospirillaceae bacterium | reverse complement strand
TGGCAAACGCTGGACCAAGCCCCTGTCGAGCAGCCGCTTGACCTCGCCGCATGATTGAGTGACTATCGGGATCGGGAGCTACGCCGAAAACAAATTTCCACCAACTATCGGACACGACCACCGCCAGCGCCAAGACATTGACGAAAGCGGAAATGGCCACCACTTCCCGGAAAATCGGCCGCAACGGCTTCAGGAAAGGCCGTAGCCAAGCTGTGTTCGAGGGGCTGCTCATCTGCCGGCAAGTATACGTTGCCTGTCTTAAGGGCGCCAGTTACAGTTTCCATATGGGTTCTTTGTAGGCTCGATGAAAAAATCGGCTTGACCCAGCTGCCGGGGAAGGCTGTAGTGAGTTCCCTAGGGAATCCAAGATGGGCAAGTTTCTTCGCCGCGCGTTTAGTTTCGAAAGGCTTTTGGGCCTCGGCCTTATCGCTGTTTTTCTGGCCGTTTACATTTCCGATCCCTATCCCATCCAGTTCATTCGCGTGAAGACTTTCGACTTCTACCAGCGTATGAAGCCGCGGGAAATTCCGCCTCTTGCGCAAAAACCCGTGACCATCATCGATCTCGACGAGGACAGCCTCAACGAAATCGGCCAGTGGCCCTGGCCCCGCAACATCGTCGCCCAGTTGGTGCAAAACCTGATGCAGATGGGCGCCGTCCTGGTTGCCTTCGACATCGTGTTCGCCGAACCGGACCGGATGAATCCGTCCGATGTCGCCGATTCCCTCGACGGACTCGACGAAGAGACCAAGAAAAAACTGCGCGCCCTGCCCGGCAACGACCAGGCCTTCGCCAATGTCATCAAGAAGAGCCGGGTGGTCCTGGGCCAGGCCGGCTATTGGGAGGAGCGCGAAGCCATAGCTGGCCCGCCGATCAAGAAGTCGGTGGCGTTGCTCAAGTCGAGCAAGGACGTGGACCCGAAAAGGTTCCTGCCCCATTTCAAGTCCCTGGTCCGCAACGTCCCGGTGATCGAGAAGGCCGCCGCCGGCCACGGTATTTTCTCGCTGGTCCCGGAACCGGACGGCATCGTCCGGCGGGTGCCGACGCTGTTCGGCTTCAAGGACGATCTCTTTCCGTCCCTGGCCGTCGAAATGCTGCGGGTCGCCTTCAACCGCAGGACCATCGTCGTCCAGGCCGACCGGGCCGGGATTCTGTCGATGAAGGTGACCCCCAGGTTCCAGATCCCCACCGACAAGCAGGGCCGGGTGTGGCCCTACTTCTCGAAGAGCGACAAGTCCAAGTACGTTCCGGCCCAGGATGTCCTGGCGGGGACCGTCGACCCGGCATTGATCAAGGGCAAGCTGACCATCGTCGGCACCTCGGCGGTGGGTCTTTTGGATATCCGCTCGACCCCCGTCGACAGTGTCATTCCCGGCGTCGAGATTCACGTCCAGTTGATCGAGGCCGCCGCCAACGGGGCTTATCTGGAGCGGCCAAATTACTTCATTGGCGCCGAATTGGGCCTGATCCTTATTGGCGGTCTGTTGATGGTAATTCTGGTGCCCATGGCCGGGGCGCGCTGGACCATGATCCTGTTCTTCATCATCGCCAGCGGGGCGGCGGTTACTTCGTGGTTCTTGTTCGCTGGCCTCGATTTGCACCCGCTTCCGGAGATGTTCCCGAACATCCGCCTCAAGGCCGCCGGAGGGATGCTGTTCGACGCCGGATTCGCCGTCGGCTCCATCCTGCTCCTTTACACGACCCTGACCTATACCGGTTACGCCAAGGAGGAAGCGCAGCGGCGCCAGACCCGCGACGCCTTCAGCAAGTACCTGTCGCCGGCGATGGTGGAGAAAGTGGCCGAGGACCCGGACCAGCTCAAGCTCGGCGGCGACAAGCGCGAGTTGACCCTGCTGTTCTGCGACGTGTGCGGGTTCACCACCATTTCCGAGCAGTTCGACGCCGTCGGCCTGACCAGCCTCATCAACAAGCTGCTGACGCCCTTGACCAATGTCATTCTCAGCAACCAGGGAACCGTCGACAAGTACATGGGCGACTGTGTCATGGCCTTTTGGAACGCTCCCATGGACGACGAGAATCATGCCCGCAACGGCTGTATTTCGGCGCTCGGGATGCTGGCCGAAATGCAACCCCTCAACGACAGGCTGGAGGCTGAAGCCGAGGAGGAGGGACGCAGGCACATCCCCTTGCAGGTCGGCCTCGGCCTCAATTCGGGGGAATGCGTGGTCGGCAACATGGGCTCGGAGCAGCGTTTCGATTACTCGGTGCTGGGCGACACGGTGAACTTAGCCGCCCGCCTGGAGGGCCAATCCAAGACTTACGGCGTCGACATCGTCATCGGCCCGACCACCCAGGCCCAGGTCCCCGAAATGGCGACCATCGAGCTCGACTTCATCCAGGTCAAGGGCAAGACCGAGGGGGTTCATATCCATGCCCTGATGGGCGACGAGGCGATCGCCGAGAGCAAGGAATTCCTGTCCCTCAAACAGGCCTGCGATCAGATGATCGCCTCCTATCGCACCCAGGAATGGGCCAAGGCCCGCGAATCTGTCGGCAAGTGCCGGGAACTCACCGACGGCTTCAGGATCGCCGGTCTTTTCGACCTTTATGAGGGACGGATCGCCGATTACGAGGCCAACCCGCCGGCTGCCGACTGGGACGGCGTCTTCATCGCCACCACCAAATAGGCGCCTTCGCCTTCGTTGCTCCGTTGAATAAACGCCGCCGGCATGGCGATGCCCGAACACGATATGGAAACGAGCTCCGGTTTCGAGCCGGCCTACCTTGGGCTATTGCGTTCAGGCGAGCTCGCCCGGCGGGCGCGGCGGGCGCGCCAACGCCTAAGGGAGTGCGATCTCTGCGCCCGCTACTGCCGCATCGACCGGCTGCAAACCGTCAAGGGCGCCGTCTGCCGAACGGGAGAGCTGGCCCGTGTCAGCTCGTTTGCTCCCCATCACGGCGAGGAGGATCCCTTGCGCGGCTGGCGCGGCTCGGGGACGATCTTTTTTTCCTGGTGCAACCTGCGTTGCATGTTCTGCCAGAACTGGGACATCAGTTGGAAAGGGGAAGGCCGCGAGGTCGCCAACCCGGAACTGGCCGCCATGATGCTCGCCCTGCAAGGACATGGCTGCCACAACATCAACTTTGTTTCCCCCAGCCACGTGGTGGCGCAGATCCTCGAGGCCTTGGTGCTCGCCGCCGAGGCCGGGTTGAGGTTGCCCCTGGTCTACAATACCGGCGGCTACGACAGCCCGGAGGCGCTCGAGCTCCTCGACGGCGCCGTTGACATCTACATGCCCGACGTCAAGTACGGGGGTTCCGGGATGGCCAGGAAATATTCCAAGATCCGTGACTACGCCACCGTCAACCAGCGCGCCGTAAAAGAGATGCACCGTCAGGTGGGCGATTTGGTCTTGGACGAAAGCGGCGTCGCCCGGCGCGGCCTCTTGGCGCGGCATCTGGTCCTGCCGGGGGGACTGGCGGGAACGCAAGAGGTCCTGCGGTTCCTGGCGGAAGAGATTGGCAAGAATACTTATGTCAACATCATGGCCCAGTACCGGCCCAGCTTTCGGGCCAAGGAGTATCCCGAGCTCCGCCGAAGCGCCTCGCCGGCGGAGATGCGCGAAGCCTATGATTTGGCGCGGCGTTTTGGGCTCGGCCGCCTCGACACGCGCCGTCCCATTTCCTGGCCGGCGGCGACGTTGTAAGGGCTCCACCCGGCCGTTATTTCGAGGTCATCACCCAGACGCCGTTCCAGTCCTTGGGCGACTCCGCTTTCAGGTGGTCGCAGCGGCCGATGTAGATCTCGGAAAGCTTGTCGTTGGGGTTGCCCTTCAGGCATTCCTTGAACGATTTTACCGACTTGTCCCAATCGCCGGCGCGGTAGTGCTTGCGTCCCTCGTTGAAATAATTCACCACATCCATCAGGTTGGGGAAGGTCTCGTCGGTGTGATAGTCGAGAACTTCGTGGACGCCGACGGGTTCGGTCTTGCCCTTGACGACGACATCGTCGATGTAGCGGATGCGGTAGGTACCCTTCAGCTTGGCAAAGGTCAACTCGGAAATCAGCACCCTGGCGGCGTATTGCTTGCAAGCGGATTCCAGCCTGGCGGCCAGGTTCACGCCGTCGCCGATCATCGTGTAGTCCATGCGCTTGGGGCTGCCGATGTTGCCTGAAACGACGGTGTCGGTGTTGAGACCCAGACCCATGTCGACGGGCATCAGCCCGGCCTTCTCGCGCTCCTTGTTCCATTCCCAGAGTTCCCTGATCATGGATATCCCGGCGCGCACGCCGCGGTCCTCGTCGTCTTCGCGGGCGACGGGAATGCCGAAGGCGGCCATGATGGCGTCGCCGATGAACTTGTCCAGCATGCCGCCCTCGCGGCTGATGCAGTCGACCATGATGGTGAAGTACTCGTTCAACAGCGCCACCGTGCCCTGGGCGCCTAGAGTCTCGGTGATGGTGGTGAAGCCGCGCACGTCGGAGAACAGTAAGGTGGCGATGGTGTCCTTGCCGCCCATGATGTCTTCCTGGCTTTCGCCCATGAGCTGGTCCGCCAATCCCGGGTCCATGTAGCGCGACATGGTCGATTTCATCCGTTTCTCGGTACTGATGTCCTCGATCATGACCATCGCGCCCAGTTTCTTGTCTTCGCTGGAGAGCAGCGGCAGGAAGGTGATGTTGGCGGAGATGGTCTCCTTCTCGTCCTCTTCCTTGGTCACCTCCATCTCGGCGTCCATGTAGACGTCGGATTCCAGCATCTCCCCGACATCCTTGATCTTTTCCATGATCCAGGCGTTGGCGCCGGAGAAGAAATCCTCCGCCTTTCGATTGAGGATATCGTCGGGCTGGACATGAAGGATGCGCAAAACGGCGGCGTTGCAGGTGACGATCTTGCCGTCCTCGTCCATGGTGATGACGCCGTTGGTCATGCTTTCCAGCATGCTTTCGTTGTAGTTCTTCATGTTCTGGACGTCGTCGAACAGCTTGGCGTTCTCGAGCGCGATGGCGACCTGAGCGGTGAAGGCCTTGAGCCGCTGCTCGTCCTCGTCGGTGAACGGACCGCCGCGTTTGTTCAAGACTTGCGTCACCCCGATGGTCTTGCCTTCCTTGTTGACCACTGGCGTGCATAGCATCGAGCGGGTGAAATAGCCGGTCTGCTTGTCGAACGCCGGGTTGAACCTGAGATCGGCGTAGGCGTGGGGGATGTTGATGGTTTGGCCCGAGGTGAAGACGGCGCCGGCGATGCCTAGGTGGTTGGGGAGGCGGATCTCGCCCAGCGAGTCGCCCTGCGCCACCCGGCTGAACAGCTCGTTCGTCTTCTCGTCGTTGAGGAACAGCGTCGAGCGGTCGGCATTGAGCATCCGCGTCGCCTCGCCCATGACCTTCTGAAGCAGGGCGCCCAGGTCGATCTCGGCGGTGACGTCAGAGACGACATCGAGAAACTCCATTTCCTTTTCGCGGCTTTTTTTCATTCGCTCGACGAACTGAGTGCTCTGCAGAGAGATCGCCGCCTGCATGGTCATCTGCTCCAAGAGTTCCAGATCCTCCTTGCTGAACTTACCTTCCTTCTTGTTGAGGACCTGGGCGGCGCCGATGACTTCTCCCCTCGCCGTCCTGATGGGGATACAAAGGATGCTTTTGGTCTTGAAGCCGGTCTGTTCGTCGACGGCGCGGTTGAAGCGTTCGTCCTTGTAGGCGTCAGGGATGATCACCCCCTCGCCGTTGGTGTAGACGTGGCCGGCGATGCCGCTGTTGTTGAGGATACGGATTTCACGCTGGAAGTTTCCTTGCGCGAAACGGGAGTAAAGCTCGCCGGTCTGGGGGTCGTTGAGGAAAAGCGTGCCCCTTTCGGCGCCCAGTTCCCAGGTGGTCATCTTGACGAGGGCTTCGAGGACCTCGTCCAGGGATTCGATGGCCGCCATCTTCTTGGAGATTTCGAGCAGCATTTCCGCCTGATTCAGCCTTTTGGCCTGGTTTCCGGCGGCCATGCCGCTGGCCGGGCGAACGGCCGCGAACTTGACCGCCGGCTTGGATTTGGCGCTGGTTTTGGTCCTGCTCATTTCTTCCGTCCTCTGCTAGACATGCGTTTGACTGGTTTGGCCTTGGCGGCCTTGCTATCGCCTGACTTGCCTTCCAGGCCGTCCCTCAGGACCCGGATGGTATCGCGCAGGTGTTCGGCTTCGCCGCGGGCGTCCCTCTCCAGGTTTTGGATTTTTTGCTCGTATTTCCCGGTGACGGTGTCGAGCTGCTCTCTCAGCGCGCCCACCGTGTCCTTGAGCTGGGCGATCTCGTTCGTGGTCGAGGCGACCACGCTCTGCACGGATTCATCTTTCTCGAAGCGCATGTTCTCCAGCTCGTCGCGCAACGCCCGCGCCGTGTTTTTAAGTTGGGCGATCTCGTTGCTGGCGGTGGCGACGGCGTTCTGGACGGCTTCCTCTTTCTCGAAGCGCATGTTTTCCAGCTCGTCGCG
>DUZD01000231.1 GCA_013349695.1 Rhodospirillaceae bacterium | reverse complement strand
CGAGTTTGACGCCGGTATCCTTCGCTCACCAATCGGCCATCAAAAACGCTCTCCGTTCATTTCGCACCCGCAACAGAGAAGGTTCGATCCCAGTCCCTTTCCCTCCGCCAAATATTTATATATTTCAGACGATAATTCGGTGACAGCATACTTATTTCTAAGGTTGTGGAATCTACCGAATTTAAGTTCGAATTAAGTATGCTGTCACCGAATTATTTTTAAGTATGCTGTCACCGAATTATCCGTTTGAACGGCCGATACACGAAGGCGCATCAACTGCACTTGGAATAGCCACAGGACGTGCAGACGTCGCAGCCTTCCTGGCGGATGAGGCTGGGTTCGCCGCATTTGAGACAGTCGCGGAACAGCCCTTGCGGGTTCCGGCCTTGGGCCGGAGAGGGCGGCTCCACGCCGCCGCCCGTCAGGTTGACCACCTTGGGCTTGGCCTCGCCCTTGTCGTCGCCCAACCCCCCCGTCCGGGCGATAAAGCCGATGTTGATCATATGCCGTTCGATGACTTCGCCGATGGCGGCGAGCAGCGAAGGCACGTACTTGCCGCCCATCCAATGGCCGCCGCGCGGATCGAAGACGGCCTTCAGTTCCCCGACCACGAAAGTGACGTCGCCGCCGCGCCGAAACACCGCCGAAATCATTCGCGTCAGGGCCACCGTCCAGGCGTAATGCTCCATATTCTTGGAGTTGATGAAAATCTCGAAAGGTCGGCGCCGGCGATCCTCGACAATGTCGTTCAGGGTGATATAGATGGCGTGGTCGCTTTCCGGCCAAAGCACCTTGTAGGTGGCGCCGGGCAGGGCCTCGGGCCGGTCCAACGGCTGGGTCAAGTAGACGACGGAGCCGGAATCGCCAATGTCCCTGGGCCTGGCGTTGACGGCGGGCGCCGTCAGCGGCAGTTCGGGCTCGGCATCTTCGGCCTTGCCCTTGTCTTCCGTGACTTCCAGCACGGCGCCGGTGATTTCGTTGGGTCTGTACGTGGTGCAGCTCTTGCAGCCCAGCTCGTAGGCCTGCGCGTAGATGCCCTTGAAGTCCTCGAAGGAAATGCTTTCCGGGCAGTTGATAGTCTTGGAAATGGAGCCGTCGATGTATTTCTGAACGGCGGCCTGCATGACCAAATGGTCGTTGGGGCTCAACTGTTGGGCGTCGACGAAATAATCCTCCAGCGGCGCCCTGTCGCCGAACATCAGCCGGAACAGGCGAAGGGCGAAGTCGGTGACTTGTTCCTCGCGGCGGGTGCCGTCGGACATGGTGACGCGGCGGGTGTAATTGAAGCTGAACACCGGCTCGAGGCCGGAAGAGACGTTGTCGGCGAAAAGGGAAATGGTCCCCGTCGGCGCGATGGAAGTCAGCAGCGCGTTGCGGATGCCGTGTTCGGCGATGGCGGCCAGGATGTCTTCGTCGAGCCCCCCGATGGTCTCGCCGGCCAGATATTTCTCGGCATCGTAGAGAGGAAAAATACCTTTTTCCGCCGCCAGCCGGGACGAGGTCAGGTAGGCGGCGCGCCGGATCGCCTTCATCCAGGTCTTGGTCAAACGCACGGCGTCGCGGCCGCCGTAGCGCGCCCGGCACATGATCAGGGCGTCGGCGAGTCCGGTGACGCCCAAACCGATGCGGCGTTTGGCCTTGGCTTCGTGTTCCTGGTTGGGCAAGGGGAATTTGGAGACCTCGATGACGTTGTCCATCATCCTGACCGCCGTCCCGACCAAGCGTTCCAGGGCGTTCATATCGAGACGAGCTTGCTCGGAGAAAGGGGCATCGATCAGCTTGGCCAGGTTGACCGAACCCAACAGACAGGCGCCATAAGGCGGCAGCGGCTGCTCGCCGCAGGGATTGGTGGCGTGGATGTGCTCGCAGTAATAAAGGGGATTCAGACGGTTGATGCGGTCGATGAAAATGACGCCGGGTTCGGCGTATGCGTAGGTCGCCCGCATGATTTTGCTCCACAGCTCCCGCGCCGCGAGGCTTTTGTACGTGGTGCCGTTAAACTGCAACTCCCAGGCCGCGTCCTCTTTCACCGCCCGCATGAAAGTATCCGTCACCAGCGCCGAAAGATTGAACATCCTGAGGCGTCCCGGCTCGCGTTTGGCTTCGATGAAAGCCTCGATGTCCGGGTGGTCGCAACGCATCACCGCCATCATGGCGCCGCGTCTGGAGCCGGCGCTCATGATGGTCCTGCACATGGCGTCCCAGACGTCCATGAAGCTCAGAGGCCCGGAGGCGTCCGCGCCGACGCCATTCACCGGCGCTCCCTTGGGTCTTAAACTGGAGAAATCGTAGCCGATGCCGCCGCCCTGCTGCATGGTCAGCGCCGCCTCCTTGAGGCTCTCGAATATCCCCGTCATGTCATCGGCGATGTCGCCCATGACGAAACAGTTGAACAGGGTCACTTTCCGTCCCGAGCCGGCGCCGGAAAGTATCCGCCCGGCGGGTAGAAAACGGAAATCCTCCAAGGCTTCGTAAAAGCGGCTTTCCCAAAAATCCGGGTCGTTTTCAGGTGTCGCCAAAAACCGGGCCAGCCGGCGCCAGGTATCGGCAATGGTTTTGTCCACAGGCCGGCCGTCGGACCTTTTGAGACGGTACTTCATGTCCCAAATTTGCTGCGATATGGAAGCAACCCGCGCCATTACTTACCTAGCATCTGTCCGCTCCGCCGTTGACCGCCCCACGGGCGCGGCGAAGGCAAGCCGCTGAAACATTTCGCTACCCCAATGTTCCAAGGGGGGGCAGGGCTCCAAATCTAAGGGCGGAAAAGCGGATCGTCAAGAAAATGTTCTTGTTATGTCTTCATCAATCTTATCCCGATTCCGTCAATCCCAGGAACCAGAAAAAATAAGGATTTGCAAAGTATGTTCACGGAATTCACGGGCTTACGAGGAAAACTTTCCACAGAGTAATCCACAGGAATGTCATAACGGGTTATGTCAGTCCTTTTGGAAATATTGGCTTTTCGCACCGGCGACCAGGTGTTCGGTCGCGGTCTCGATGCGCTTTTCCAATTCGGCCAAAAAAGCACGCCGGTTCAAATCCGGCGGCATCGGCGGCAGGAATTCAATGGTGATGACGCCGGGGTATTTGAGAAAGCCGCGGCGGCCCCAGAACAAACCCGAATTCAACGCCACCGGCACCAGCGGCGCCTCCGTCATGGCGTAAAGAGCAGCGACACCGGGGTTGTAAGGTTGAAGTTGCCCCGGCACCGTGCGGGTGCCTTCGGGAAAGATGATCACCTGACGGCCTTCGGCAAGCGCCGCCCGAGACTTACGCACCATCTCTTTCAGCGCTTGGCCGCCGCCTGAACGGTCGACCGGAATGGACCCGCATTTTCGTGAGCACCAGCCCCAAAACGGAATGGAAAGGAGCTCCTTCTTCACAATATAAACCGCGTCCCTGTAAAGGAGGTGGAAGACGAAAGTTTCCCAGACGGATTGATGTTTGCAGGCGATGAGGGCCGCGCCACTGGGCTTGTTTTCTTGGCCGAGGACCTGAAAATCGAGTCCGACGATCCATTTCAGCGCCACCCGGGGAACAGTGGTCCAGGCATACATCACGCCCTGCATGGCCCGCCGGGGAAAAGGCAGGAGAATACACAGGACGACAGACGTCAGGATCACCCAGCTGATCAGGACAAGGTTGAAGATTATTGAACGGGCAAGGATCATGACGGCGTCTTGGAAGCGGTTTCCCCGGCAATCATTCCGGCCGCCTTGTGCCGCGCCCAGGCAAGAAGGAACTTGTTGAATTCGCTGATAACGAGGCTGGCGGTGCCGGGCCAGGCCCACCACCGCTCCCGTTTGACGTGCGCGGGAAACACCGGATGCGCAATCACCATGATTTCCGGCATGGCATGGCGGAATTCCAGCAGGCTACGCGGCATATGGTAGGCGGCGGTGACCAGACGCAAGGATGAATATCCCTCGGTGGCGATCCATTCGGCGGTTTCAAGGGCGTTGCCCAAGGTGTTGGTGGCATTGCCGATGCCGACGCGCCGTTCCGCTTGCCGTGGGAAATGCTGGAACATCCGCGCCAGATTGCGCACCTCCACTCCCCGATAAGCGCCGGAAATAAAGAGTTTTTTGGCCCGGTTCTCGGATAACAGCCGGAACCCCTCGGTGAGTCTGCCGCTGCCCCCCGTGAGGACAATGATGGCGTCGGTGGGGGTCGCCGTGTCGGTGGCTTCGGCGGGGATGGAATCGGTAAACCGGGACAGACCGTATCCCCATGCCGCCACGGCGAATAACGCAACCAGGGCCGAGCACGGGATTAAAAATCCGCGGCGGCGGCGGCCGGACAGCGCCGATGGAAAGGCCTTGCCGCCGGGTTCATTGGAGCCGAACAAGGGCATTGGCTATAACATTTCGGCCAGGGTTTTCATCACCGTCAGGCGCGCCGTCAGCATGGCGATCAAGGCCACCACCAGAGGCAGACAGACCATCGCCGCCCAATGCGCCGGAGTCAAAGTGAAGTCCGGCAACAGGCCCGCCTCCATCCGCGCCGCCAGGACGCCGATGCCCATCAGGGTGGGGACGGCGAGAACCAAACCGATGATCCCGCCGCGCAGACCCAGGATCAGGGCGCGGGTGGCGAACTGTTTGGCGACGTAGGAATCCTGGGCGCCGATCAGGTGGAGCACTTCGATCGCCTCCTGGTGGATGGCAAGGCCCGTGCGGGTGGTGAAAACCACGGTTCCGACCGTCGCCGAGCCGATCAGCAACAGCACCAGGGAAGCCAGGATTTCCACCGCGCGGAGAAGACGGACCAGCTTGTCAAGCCAAACCCCATGGTCATCGACGGTGGTGCCGGGGACAGCTTGGCGCAACCGTTTCGACAGGGCCGCCGTGTCCACCTCGGCGCCGGCTTTCAACTCGACGTCGATGAGCCGGGGCAAGGGGAGATCGCCGCTGCCGCCGATGGAGCCCAGCCAGGGTTCCAGCAGGGCCATGATCCTGTCCTCGCCGATGACCTCGGCGCCGGCAATTCCGGGCGTCGTCCGCAAGATGTCGAGCGCCGCCTCGATACGCCGGACCTCTTTCGGCGCGGCGGCGGAGCTTTCGGAAGGAATGATCTGAACCGTCAGCGTGCCGCTGATGCCGGTATCCCAACGCTCCGCCACGGCTCCCAGAGTCAACATCCCGGCCAAGGCCAGGCAAGCCAGGTAGACCATGAAGGCGATCAGCCAGGGCAAGAATCGGCTGATCGCGTCGCGGTCGAGCGGGAGATCGGAGCGGTGGGCCAGCATGAACTTCAAACGGCGTGTCCCCGAGGCCGTCCCGCCGCCGCGCCGACGGCCTGTTTGGCGGCTCCGCCGGCTCCGGAAGCGGCGGCCATGGCGGCTCTATTGGGCGCGGAGGCGCCGATTTCCAGCTGTCCCTCCTCAAGACGCAGGCAAGAGCGGCCAAGACGCTTGACAAGGGATTCGTTATGAGTGGCGATGACGATGGTGGTTCCCAGTTTGTTAAGCTCCTCGAAAAGGTGCATGAGACGGAGCGCCATGCGATCATCCACATTGCCAGTGGGTTCGTCGGCGAGAAGCAGCTTCGGCCTGGCGATCACCGCCCGGGCGATGGCGACCCGTTGCTGCTGGCCGCCGGAAAGGGTCGTCGGGCGCGCGTTCATGTGGTTTTCAAGTCCGACCCAGCCGAGGAGTTCGGCGACATGTTTGCGGATGTCGTTTTCCCGAGTTCCGGCGACGCGCAACGGCAGCGCCACGTTGTCGAAAGCCGATAGATGGTGCAGCAAACGGAATTCTTGAAAGACGACGCCGACACGCCGGCGCAGAGCCGGCAAATCCCGGCGGGGAGTGGTGGCGATATCGCGGCCGAAAAGGGTGATCAGGCCCCTCGACGGTTTCGCCGCCAAATAGATCAATTTCAACAGCGAGGATTTGCCGGCGCCGCTGGACCCGGTCAGAAAATGCAACGAGCCCGGAGCCAAAGTGAACGAGATGTCCCGCAGAATTTCCGGTCCAAGACCGTAGCGAAAGCCGATGTTCTCGAAGCGAACCACGCAGTCATTGTCGTCGATAGTCACCCGTTTCGTTCCTATCCGGTATCTTCGCCGTTTGTTCGGGCGGCGAAAAATGTCAAAGCTTTCAAGCGATTTGTTAAGAGGCTTGAACAGGCCGCCCGCCGGCGGACAATGACACGGCGAAAGTCGTTTCGTCCAGCGCTCCCCAATCCCGCCACGGGTTGCGTTGCATGGGCCGAAAGCCTATAACGGCGGGAATCTGACATAATTTGCCATCAATGATCATATCCTGTCCAAACTGTTCGACACGCTATTCTGTCGATGCCGCCGCATTGGACAAGGGGAAAAAGGTACGCTGCTCTAATTGCGGCCATCAGTGGCATCAGAATCCGATCCAGGATTTTTCTCCGCCACCTGTTCGGCAGCAGCCGACACCGGTCCCGCAACCCGCCGCAGCGCCGGCGGCCCCCGTTGTGCCGCCACCACCACCACCACCACCACCACCGCC
>DUZD01000207.1 GCA_013349695.1 Rhodospirillaceae bacterium | reverse complement strand
TCAGCGGCCTCGGCCGATTCTTCCACATCATCGGCTGGGGACAAATCCACGGCCTGCAAGCCTCGAGGCTCGTTGAGAATCTTGAAGTTAACACGCTGGCCTTCGACAAGCTGTGCCATGCCGGATTGCTCGATCGCCGTCATGTGGACGAAAACATCCTTGCCACCCTCATCCGGGACGATGAAACCGTACCGCTTTTTGGAGTTGAACCATTTGACCGTCCCAATCGCCATGACCGATCCTTTCATAACCTAGGTTTGCCGCAAGCGGCCTTTAATTGTCGAGGCATCACAGTGTCAGGGAGTAACCAGGGCCATGCACCTAGGCAGTCAGGCAAGTTACGAAGAGGCAATGTGTCACCTCGCACTCTAAAGATTAAGCCACTTGTCGGCGCGAGCAAGCAAAAACTGCACTAAGAGCCTATCCGAATAACTGGAGGCGGTATTCGAATGAGGGAATGGCTGTTTTTTTAGATAGCTCTCGCGGCCGATTAAATTTATGTTGCGCGGCCCGCCTCGCCATCGGTTTTCTCGTTGGATGGCGGCGCCCTGTCTTTGTCCACCATTAGAAAAATTCAAAAGGTAGTGCATATGTCGAAGTTGGTTCCACCGCATGGCGGCGGTGAGTTGAAGGCTTTGTTGTTTCCGGTGATTGAACGCGCCGAAGAACTGAAGCGCGCCAAAACCTTGAAAAAGGTTCCCATGACCAGCCGTGAAACCTCCGACGTGCTGATGTTCGCCATGGGCGCCTACACGCCGCTCGACGGCTTCATGGGGGAAGCCGACTGGCGCCGCGTCTGTGTCGAAATGGAGACGGACGACGGCCTTTTCTGGCCCATTCCCATCACCCTGTCGGCGGCGCGAGAGTTGGCCGACAGCATCGGCATCGAAGAAAAAGTGGCCCTGGTCGATGGGGAAACGGACGAGATCATGGCCATCATGGAAGTCACCGAAAAGTACACCATCGACAAGGATTTCGAGTGCGCCCATGTGTTCACCACCACGGACATCGGGCACCCCGGCGTGCGAAAGGTCATGGAGCAGGGCGAGGTCAATCTCGGTGGCGTGGTGCAAGTGTTGAGCGAAAGTGAATACCCGGTGAAGTACAAAGGCCTGTATCTGCGTTGCGCCGAATCACGGGCCCTTTTCGCCGAAAAAGGATGGTCTCGAGTGGCTGCCTTCCAGACCCGCAACCCCATGCACCGCAGCCATGAGCATTTGGCCAAGATTGCCGTCGAGGTTACCGACGGGGTGTTCATTCATCAGGTTCTCGGCAAGCTGAAAGCCGGTGACATTCCCGCCGAAACCCGGACCAAGGCCATTCAGGCGATGATCGACAATTACTTCGTGCCAGGGACCGTGATCCAGGCCGGCTATCCCATCGAAATGCGTTACGGCGGTCCGCGCGAAGCGTTGCTTCACGCCGTCATCCGCCAGAATTTCGGCTGCTCGCACCTGATCGTCGGGCGCGACCACGCCGGCGTCGGCGACTATTACGGCCCGTTCGACGCCCAACATATTTTCGATACCCTTCGGCCCGATGCCTTGGTGCTTAGGCCATTCAAAATCGACATCACTTTTTACTGTCAAAAGTGCATGGGCATGGCTACCGGCAAGACCTGTCCCCACGATAAAAAGCACCATGTCAGCATTTCCGGCACCAAACAACGCGAGATGCTGTCGGCGGGCGAGGATATTCCTCCCGAATTCAGCCGTCCCGAGGTGGTGGCCATCCTTAAGGACTATTACACCACCTTGAAATAGAGGCTCTTCTTCGTTTCGAGTGGAATTCACCTGGATTTGCGGAGCCCGCGATTCCACCACTTTCCGCCACCCCTCCGGCAAGAGATGAATGGCCGATCATAACGCCGTCCGCCGAGGACAAACCGGTGGAATTCCCCTTACAACGTCGAGGAACCAAGAAACTTAGCCGGCGGCTTAAAACCGCCGGCTCACGTTTCTCGTTTCGCCGGGCTTTGCCCCAAGCGTCCGGTCCCTCTTCAACGCCGCCAGCGCAACCTTGAATTTGAAACCCTCGCCATGCGTCTTCCGTGTTCCCGCCATCCTTTTAAAAATTATTGGATATAATTGGATAGACAAATGGATGGATGAGCCTTAAGATAAATGGATGAAAACGGATATAAAATTAGATAATGTACCGAATATATCGACGCTCGGTATCACTGCTGACATTCTGGCGGTGATTTCGGAACTGGATGAATTCAAGGGTGCATGGAGCGCGATAGGACGGCTGGCGCCGGAACGGCTGGCAAAATTGCGCCGGGTCGCGACCATTGAAAGCGTCGGCTCGTCAACGCGCATCGAGGGAGCGAAGCTCTCGGATAGAGAGGTTGAAGCCCTGCTTTCCAATCTTGAAATCAAGGAGTTTAAAAGCCGTGATGAAGAGGAAGTGGCCGGCTATGCCGATGTGATGGAAACCGTTTTTGAAAGCTGGGAGTCAATTGATCCGACGGAAAATCATATTAAACAGCTACACCGTGATTTGTTGCGACACGGAAGCAAGGATCAGCGTCACCGGGGCGCATACAAAACGCTGCCCAATCATGTCGAGGCATTTGGGCCGGATGGCGAGAGTTTGGGGGTTGTCCTTGAAACGGCCAGGCCATTTGAAACGCCGGCAAAAATAGCCGATTTGGTCACATGGGCAAGGAACGCACTTGCAGAGAAAACCCAGCATCCGCTTTTACTGATCGCTGTTTTCATCGCCGTGTTTCTGGCCATTCATCCTTTTCAGGACGGCAACGGCCGTTTGTCGCGTATCCTGACAACGCTGCTGCTGCTGCGGGCGGGGTATGCCTATGTTCCCTACTCTTCCCTTGAAAGCGTGATCGAGCAGAGCAAGGAGGGTTACTATCTGGCGCTGCGTCAAACGCAAGGAACGATTTATAAGGATGCGCCCGACTGGCAACCCTGGTTGATATTCTCCCTCAAGGCACTGCAACAACAGAAACGACGGCTGGATAAAAAAATCAGGCGGGAACGGATCATGTTAGGCGCGTTGCCGGAACTTTCCGTTCAAATTTTGGAAATTGCCCGAGAACATGGCCGCGTCACGGTAGCCAATGCGGAGAAAGTCACGGGTGCGAACCGCAACACGATCAAGGTTCACTTAAAGACCTTGACGGAAAACGCTCATTTGGAACGCCACGGGGCCGGCAGAGGCGCATGGTACGCCCTGGCCGGGGCTTATATGGATTCAGGCGAAGCAAAAAAAAGGGGTCAAGTTTTTAATGTTGTGAGATCCCGTTCCGAATACATAGCCATGAGGGAAAAGTTTCGGCCAAACCATTTGAGACTGATCTTCATAGCAGAGTCACCCCCCAAGTCAGGTCAATACCTGTACGACACTGGCGGCCGCACGAAGGAAAATCTGTTTTCAGCTCTAATGAAAGCGATGGAGTTTGACCCCGCCAACAAGATTTCGGGACTTCAAGAACTACAGAGTCGAGGTCTGTTCTTGATCGACGCGACGTATCATCCAGTGAACGGCCTGAAAGGGGCTGCGCGCGATCAGGCGATCACCAATGACTACGCCCACCTAGTCAGTGATTTGCGTCAGACGCCGGATGTCGAGCACGTACCAATCGTTCTTATCAAGGCCAACGTTTGCAGACTTCTCGAACCCATGCTGATGAAAGACGGCTTCAACGTGATCAATAACGGAGGCTTGGTGTACTTTCCGGCTTGCGGACATCAACAAGAATTTCAAGAGCAGTTGGCAACTATCCTCAAACGTAGCAAGACAGAGATAAGAAATAAGGGGTCACAATACAATAAGTGGTCTTGAATGTTGAATTTTCTTCCCATGCGATATGAACCTGAATAAGAAACTATAGCTACCCGTCTTTCACCGCGACACTCCCAGCCGCCGCAGTTCTTCCTCGGCGGCGGCGAATTGCCGATAGGAGGTCATGCCGGTGGCCAGGGTTTTACGGAAAAATTCCGCCGCCCCGGCATAATCGCCGTTAATGAGACGATATTGCCCCAGAAAGAAATAGGCCACGCACTCGTTCTCCAACTGTTTTCGCGGATCCTCGTCGATGGCCGCCGCCAGGACTTGCTCGACATCGGCGCCGCCTTGATACAAGGCAACAATGACCCCCGGCCATTCGTCCAAATCGAGATTCCCGGCCGATTCCATCAGAGCGCCGTCCGCGCCGGAACGGACGCGGCTGAGATAAAGCCATAGAAGAGCGTAACGGCGGAGGCTGTCATCGGCATCCGCCAGAACCGAGGAAAAATCATTCGCCGCCGCCGTCAGCCGATCACGATAAAAATTCAAGATTCCCCGGCTGAAGCGGGCCTCGCTGTAATTCGGCTTCAAGCGGATCGCTTGATCGTATTCCCGAACCGCCATATCTTCCTTATCCAGTTGCTCATAGACCCAGCCGCGGCCGAAATAAGCTTCGGCGTATCGGGGTTTCTTCCGGATTGCCTGGCTGTAATCCCTGATCGCCAGATCGTGGCCGCCTTTCGCCACATGCGCCCAGCCGCGGAGGAAGTAGGCATCCGCGCTTTCCGGGTCGAGCAGAATGGCCTCCGTATATTCCTCGATGGCGCGGTCGAAAAGACCTTCCTCTTCGAAAGCTTGTCCCCGCTTGATAAAGTCAGAGGCGTTCATTTTCGGATTGGGCGGGCGCGCCGGCATGGCAACGGCGGCGGCGAGGGTCAGGGCCGGGGGCGCCGGTTTTCTCGATGGCGGGTGGAAAATCCTTGTCCCCGGCGGCGCCGTTTCGAGGGCGGTTGTTGTTTTCTCGGGCGCCGGGGCGGTCGCCGCCTTCGTTTTCTCGGGTGGCGGCTGGGGAGCCTTTGAGCGTTCAGGCAGCGACACCGGCACGGCCGGCGGCTCATTGGGCGGTGAAGCGGCGATGGTTTCCCCGGACGCGGAGGCGGCTTTTGTTTCCTCAGGCGGCGGCGCGGGCGCGGCCTTTGTTTCCTCGGGGACCGGCGCGGGGACGGCCTTTGGTTCCGCTTCCGCCGGCGCGGCGACGGCTTTTGGTTCCACGGCTTCGGACTCGGGCGCTTGAGAGGTTTGCCGCGAAGGTGTCCGATCGGCCTCGGCCGGCGTCAAGCCGATATCCGTGAACCACAGCAAGGCGAGCAGTCCGATGACATTGAGCAACAGGGCGCCAAAGGCAATCCTCGGCCAGACCCGGCGGCGCTCCGAATTGAGTTTGAGGGAGGGAACCGCTTGAGCCGCGGATCTGCTTTCCCGCTCCCTCTCCGATTTTTTCAATGCGTCCAGGATGAAGGACATGACGCGCCGGGACTAAGGTTTAGCCGGCGACAAGGGAACGGACGGGTCCCCGGCCTCCGGGCTGTCAAGGACCGTTGCCTCGCTTGCCTCGCTTGCCTCGCCGCCGGAGGATCCGAGGATTCCCTTTCGAGGAAAAGCCGTAGTGGGCAGGCCCGCGGCGACGCCTTGGTCTTTGTTCTTGCCTTTTCCGGCGGCCGTCGCGGCCTCTGTTCCCGGCTCCGTTCCGGCCCTGTCCGGAGAAGCCGCCGCGAACGGCCAGGAGCGAAACGTATCCCGGAGGGAAGCCGCCGTCCGTGAATGCGTCAGCTTGGCCAGGAATCCGGTATCGAACGGATCGTAAATCACAAAAGCGGCGGCGGCGGCCACGGCAACCGCGGCGACCGGCAAAAGCGCCGATCTTCTCCACCCCGCCGAGGCGGTGCCGCCGAGCACTTCGGCGGCGGCGGAACGCGCCAATTTCCTGTCGATCGAAGTTTTTTCCAGGGCGTAGGCGGCGAGCAGGCAGCGATCGCAAATGCTGTTGATCTGCCTGGGAATCCCTTTCGAGAGCGTACTTATCTCGGCGATCGCGCTGGCCTGGAAAGCATTTCTCGACAGCCCCCCGACGCTTATTCTATGGCGGATGTAGGACTTCGCCTCGTAACCGGTCAGCGGGGCCAAATGATAGCGCGCCGTGATGCGTTGAGCCAGCTGCCGCATTTCCCGGCGGGCCAGAATGTCCAGCAGTTCGGGTTGGCCGATGAGAATGATCTGCAGCAGCTTGGCTTTAGTGGTTTCCAGGTTGGTCAGAAGCCGCACCAGTTCAAGCACCGGAGGGCTGAGATTCTGCGCTTCATCTATGATCAGGACATTGCTGAAACCGCGGGCGTGTTGGTCGAGGAGAAACCCGTTGATGGAGTCCATCAGGGTTTTGATGCTGGTGGCCGGACCTGAATAGGCGATGCGCATCTCGTCGCAAATGCTCGCCAGCAGTTCGGCTTCGCTCAAACGGGGATTTACGAAGAGAGCGACATTGACGGTTTTGGGAAGCCGCTCCACCAGGCAGCGGCAGATGGTTGTCTTGCCGGTCCCCACCTCGCCGGTCAGCAAAAAGAAACCGCCGACTCCCTTGATCCCATAGATAATACCAACCTGCAAAAAGTTTGACTTATTAAGGGTCTGTTAGCTTGGTTGTGATTCAACATGGAAAACAGAGGAGTTTTCCATGGCACATTGCATTTCGCTTAGAGACGATTACACCGGT
>DUZD01000194.1 GCA_013349695.1 Rhodospirillaceae bacterium | reverse complement strand
CCACCGCCGCACGTACGACCCAAGCCGGGCGGAGGCGCAAGCCTCCCCCGGCTCTTGCTCGTAAAGCCGGATCGCACGTTCGACGAAATTCTCGATGGTCGTCTTGGCCACGGATAGGCCCTCCTGGCCGAAATGGTAGCCGAGGAAGTCGAAGCCCCGCTCGATACGGCCGATGAAGGTCTTGTCCGGGTGCTTCTCCATACGCAATGAGCCCAGCACCTCGTTGACCGCCTTGACCGCTTTCCGCGGCTTCCAGCGGGTCGGCGCGAGCACCAGGATGTCGTCCATGAAGCGCAAGTAGAACAGGCCGGACCTCGCCATCCGCTGGTCCAGTTCCTTGAGGAAGAACGCACCGATCAGGGGGCTCAACGGACAGCCCAGCGAGATGCCCAACTCGCAGTCCCGGAACACGCCGCCCCGCTCGGACGAACGCCTGAGATACTGCCCCAACAGGTTCAGCACATGCCGAAGCGCCCTGCACTGCTCTTGGCGATGCTGTTTTGAAGGTCCGGGAGGCAATAGCCATCGCCAGCGGAATCGATGCGATTTATGCGGCCTCTCTGTCCGCCGTTCAGGAAGACGCCGACCAAGTCGCCGCACTTTTGGAAGACGCCCTTCCCTTCATCGAGGCGGCGGCTGGCATGACGCGGGATGACTTCGCCGGGGTTTACTCCGCCCCAGTGGCCTAAATTTACTCCGCCGTTGACATAGAGAGCACAGAGTAGACACAGAGATCACAAAGAAGAATCGATGAGATGCCTTGCACCCGTGGTTTTCAGCAAATCTATTACAAAGGACTAAAAATAGGAAATTAAATGCTTATGGTGTCCCCTTTTTCTCCTCAATGCTTTCCGTGGCCTTCAGCAGATCGGCGACGGAATAGGGCGGCGTGGCGAAGGATTGAAGGCGATCGAGCACCTTTTTGTTCAGTTCCAGGTCCTCCGGATGGTCGAGGGATATCTGGATGCCCGGGCAGGGTGGGGCGCCTTGAATCTCGATCCTGGGAAACTTTTCGATATTGCGCCGGATGTAAGGCGTGACATGCTCGCGGTCGGAAGGGTCGGTCGCCTCGACGTGCGCCCTGGCCAGGGCCGAAAACAGGTAGCTCTCTACATAGACGCTAGCGGGAAGCGTTTCGTCGACCGGCGTGAAGACGCAATCGATGCGGCCCTTGAAAGAAGCAAGCAGGTCGAGCGCCGCGTCGATCAGGCGCGGGTCGGGGAAGATGTCGTCGCCGGCCAACCGTACGATAGGGGTTTCGTCCTCGGCGCCAAAGGCCCGGGCGGTATCGCGGTAGCGGCCCAGAACGTCGTCCTCGCTTCCCCGGAAGACCTTTATCCTATTCTTCCACCCCCAGCCGGCCAGGGGATCGTCCCGCTCCCGGTCGGTCGTCGCCAGGATGGGCGTCACCTCGTTGCGGCAATAGGAGAGTTGGCGGAACAGATACCAGAGGGTCGGCCTCCCCCTCAGTCTGGCTAGCGGCTTGCCAGGGAAACGGCTCGACCCCATGCGGGCCTGGACGATGATCAGCGCCGCCATGTCACTTCACTCCATCGACCAGGGGATGGACGATGCGCGGGTTGGACGGGGTGGCGCGGAGGCTCTTCGCTGTCACCACATCGCCGAACAGGGGGACACCACGCGGTCGGGGGACAAAAAAATGCATTCGGGGGACACCATTGTTGTTGCTGGGTGAACATGAAGCTGGCGCCAAAGGCATGCGCCGTCGGCAACAGGCTACCTACGTTCATGGCCTTGCCGATGCCCTCGACGCCGATGCCGAAGTAGCCGCGCATGGCGTTCTCCTATCTGCCAACCGCCTTGATCGCTGTCTTTCAATAGCCTCGTTGAAATCGGCCGAACTTGCAAGGCGGGCAAGCGAGCGGCTTTCCAAAATTCCGTGGACACATTAACTTATTCCGGGGACACCTTCCTCAATTCATCTCGGTTGCGTGTAGGGATGGCTTGGATTTCCTTACCGATGGCTTTCTCCGCCATGCGAAGCTCGTAGCTATTTTGCAGGTTGAGCCAGAACGCCGCCGACATGCCGAACCACTTACCGAGACGCAGGGCGGTGTCGGCGGTAATGGCGCGTCTGCCGTCGAGAATCTGGTATAGCCTGTTATTGGGCACCTTGATGTGACGGGCCAGCTGGGCAGCGTTGACGCCCATTTCAGCCAACTCGTCCTTGAGGATTTCGCCGGGATGTACCGGTGTTCTGGCCATTGTTTCATACCTTTTCAATGGTAGTCGGTTATTTCCATGTTTTCGGGACCGCCAGACAGCCATTCAAAGCAAATCCGCCATTGTTTGTTGATGTGGATGCTGTACTGGCCGTCCCGGTCGCCGCCCAATGATTCGAGCCTGTTGCCCGGCAGAGCAGGCGAGATCGCTTAAGCTTTCGGCTGCATCCAGTATTTCGAGTTTTTTTTCGGCCTGATCGCTTAAGCCCTGAAAAGCCCTGACAAATTCCCCGTCAGCAAAGGCTTATGTTTTCTTGTCCCGATAGCTCTTAATCATGAATTATAATAGCAAAATCTACGCTCTACGTTAAACGTAGATATTCAATCTGCCATTAACGGGTGATATGCGGGACCACGGTATGACGGGGTCACGAGTATGACGGGGTCATGAAAGGGTCTTGCATTGCCACATTCCAGCGATCAGAAGGCAGAAGGCGGTTATCAGCGCTCGGCGGCGCGGCGCAGACTATGCTCGGCCACCAATCAGGTGACACCATACGCATTTATTTTCCTATTTTTTATCTTTTGTAAGAAATTCAGCGTACCAACCAAGGACATGCTCTAATCCCGAAGTTCAGCGAGGTCCCTGAAAAACTCCAAGGCTTCCGGATTGGCGAGGGCGTCGGTGTTTTTCACCTCGCGCCCATGCACCGTGTCGCGAACCGCCAGCTCGGTGATCTTGCCCGATTTGGTGCGTGGGATATCTGCCACCTGCACCACCTTGGCCGGGACATGGCGCGGCGTGCACTGGCCGCGGATTTGCGACTTGATCCTTGCCGCCAGATCCCCGTCGAGGCCGATCCCGCCGCGCAAGACCACGAACAGGACGATGCGCACGTCGCCCTCCCAGTCCTGGCCGATGGCGATGCTTTCCACCACTTCGTCCAACTGTTCCACCTGACGGTAGATCTCGGCGGTGCCGATGCGCACCCCGCCCGGGTTGAGCGTGGTGTCCGAACGGCCGTAAATGATGACGCCGCCGTGCTCGGTCAGCTCCGCGTAGTCGCCGTGACACCAGACGCCGGGGAATTTGTCGAAATAGGCCGAACGGTATTTTTCACCCTCGTCGTCGTTCCAGAAACCGACCGGCATCGACGGGAACGGAGCGGTGCAGACCAGTTCGCCTTTCCGGCGGTACGCCGGCTCGCCGTCATCGTCGAACACCTCGACCGCCATGCCCAGGCAACGGGCCTGGATCTCGCCGCGCCAAACCGGCCCTGTCGGGTTGCCGCCGACGAAACAGCCGATGATGTCGGTGCCGCCGGAGATGGAGGCCAGCAGCACGTCTTTTTTAATTTTCTCGTAGACGAAATCGAAGCTTTCCGGGGCCAGCGGCGAGCCGGTCGAGGCGATGGTCGCGAGCCGGTCGAGGCGGTGGCTGTCGATGGGCTCCAGTCCGGCCTTGCCGACGGCGTCGAGGTATTTGGCCGAGGTGCCGAACAGGGTCATGCCTTCGGCGTCGGCGTAATCGAAAAGGTGGTTGCCGTCGGGGTAAAACGGCGAGCCGTCGTAAAGCAGCACCGCCGCCTCGCAGGCGAGCGCTGAAACCAGCCAATTCCACATCATCCAGCCGCAGGTGGTGAAATAGAAAACCCGGTCGGCGGGCTTGATGTCGCAGTGAAGCAAGTGCTCCTTCAAGTGCTGCAACAGGGTTCCGCCGGCGCCATGGACGATGCATTTGGGGGCGCCGGTGGTGCCCGAGGAATACATGATATAAAGCGGATGATCGAACGCCAGCCGCTTGAAATCTATGTCGTCGGCGTCGAAACCGGCGATGAAAGACTCGAACGGCTGAACCTTGGGCGGCATCCCGCCGGGCGGCGGCCGGCGCACCAAGGAAACCAGCACCGCCGTTTTCACCGACGGCAAATGTTCGAGGATTTCCTCGAGTTTGCCCAGGCAGTCATGGACCCTGCCGTTGTAATGATAACCGTCGGCGGCGAACAGCACCTTGGGCTCGATCTGGCCGAAGCGGTCGACCACCCCGCTGACGCCGAAATCAGGCGAACAGGACGACCAGACGGCACCCAAGGAGGCCGCCGCCAACATGGCAATGACGGCTTCCGGCATGTTGGGCAGGTAGCCGGCGACCCGGTCGCCGGGCTCGACTCCGGCCGCCGCCAGGGCCCGGTTGAGGCGGCAGACCTGGCGGTGGAGTTCGCCATGGCTCAAACGGCGGCGGACCTTGTCCTCGCTCCAGAAGACCAGGGCGTCCGTTTCGTCGCGCCGCTTGAGAAGGTTTTCGGCGAAGTTGAGGCGGGCCTCCGGGAACCATTTCGCGGCCGCCATCGAATGCGCGTCGACCAGCACCGCCTCGCCCCAGGTTTCGGCGATGACGCCGGCATAGTCCTTGAACGAATGCCAGAACTTCTCCATTTCGTCGATGGAGAAGCGGTAAAGCTCGCCGTAATCGCCGATGCCGACATTCCAATCCTTCTCCACCGCCGCCATGAACCCAGCCATGTTGGTCCGCCGGATGCGATCGCGGCTTGGCCGCCAAAGCGGTTTGGTCATGGTTTTCCATCCCCCATGCCAACGCGACGAAAGATCAAGGCGGTGGCGCCGCCTTGTCGATGAAACGGGCGAGGTCGATGTCGCGTTCGCTCAAGCCGCCGCAGTCGTGGGTGGAGAGGGTGATTTCGACCCGGCTGTAAACATTGAACCATTCCGGGTGATGGTTCATTTTTTCGGCTTTGAGCGCGACCCGCGTCATGAAAGCGAATGCCTCGTTGAAATTGGCGAAACGGAAAGACTTGCCGATGGCGTCCCGGCCGTCCACCTCGATCCAGCCGCGAAGACCGTCAACAGCGGCCTGCCGCGCTTCTCCTTGCAGTTTCTCGACCATTGGCGATCTCCTCTCCACTGCTGTCATCAAGGCGGGAGCGCTTGGCGTCGCGGTCAAGGCGCGGTAATCTTATGGTCATGACGGGTGATCATTCCGCGCCTCCCGGAATTGCCGAGATCGAGACCATCGCCCGGGCCGCATTGAAGACGCTTCCCAAAGAGTTGAACCGCCATGCCGCCGATGTCGTGATCAGGATCGAGGAATTTCCCGACGCCGAAACGGAAAGGGAAATGAACCTGGAGAGCCCTTTCGATCTTCTCGGTCTTTATCACGGGATTTCGCTGGATCGAAAGAGCGTCGCCGATACGCCCGAGGATATCGACATGATCATTCTTTACCGCCGCCCGATCCTCGATTATTGGTGCGAAAGCGGCGACGACCTTGCCCATATCGTGCGCCATGTGCTGATTCACGAAATCGGCCATCATTTGGGCCTCAGTGACGGCGACATGCGGCGTATCGAGGGGCGGGCTGGCGCCGATCAATATTGATATTCTAACCTTCCGGCCCCGGAAACAGGATATCGGTTTTTCCCATCAGCCGATAGGCGATCAACCCGACCCACTCATGAAGAGCGTGAGAGAGCTGCGCCAATCCGGTGATGAAGCTGAATCCCAACTCCCAGTTCTCATCGCCCTGTAACCTGTAGTCCACGGGATAAGGAAAGACCCGCCATCCGACTTTGCGGAAACACCCGACAGTGCGCGGCATATGAAACGCGGAGGTGATGAGAATCCAGGTTTCCCCGGGTTTGGGCTTGACAAGATTGGACGCCGCCACGGCGTTTTCATATGTGTTGCGGGACTGGTTCTCGACGATGATCCGGTCCGCTTCCACGCCCAGAAGGTCCATGACCGGCTTGATATAATCGGCTTCCTTGACGTCCTGGCGCAAAGCTCTGCCCGAACCGCCGGTGAAGACCAGTTTGGCGTCGGGGTAGCGCTGCGCCAGTCTCGAGAATTGGGCCAACCGGTCGGCCCCGCCGCCGAAGGAAATCTGTCCGCGCTGCTTGGTCACGAACTGATCGAGTATCCCGCCCAGCGTGATGATTCCGTCGATTCGTTCCGGCGGTTCGGTGACGGCCGGAAACCGGTTCTCGAGCATCAAGGACAATTGTACGCCGATGGGAAGAGTCGCCACGGCCAAGGCGGCAACAGCCAACAAGGTGATCAGCCATCGACCGGCCCGACGCCACCGGCTCCACAACAGCACGGCCCCCAAACAGAGGAAAATGAAAAAAAACTGAGCCGGCTCGAAGAAAACCCAAAAGAATTTGGACATGTAGAAAAATATGTCCACTAGGTCCTGCTGACAATTAACATGATTTCAACTCTTGGCGAGGTTCAAGGAAGGATCGGTGAAACTTGAAGGAGCCGATCATGAATCGCAAGGGTTTGGCGGATGAGCTGTGATCTTCTCCCTGTTCAGGCCGGGA
>DUZD01000119.1 GCA_013349695.1 Rhodospirillaceae bacterium | reverse complement strand
GACGACGTCCGGAAGCCTTGTAAGGCCGCCCAAAGGGTCGTTTTTCCCGTCCCCTCGGGGCGTCGGGAGCGCTTGACGATGCGCCAGCATCGACGGCGCGCCCCCTCCTGCCGAGGAAACGGGAAAAAAGATCGTATGGGTACCTTATAGATGAGACGGAACACTAGCTATCCCCCGTCGCCGAGGAAACCGGTGACGGCGGCAACGACGGTGTCGATTTGATCGACGCTCAGTTCGGGATACATCGGCAATGCCAGGCTTTCCCCGGCCGCCGCTTCCGCCACCGGCATGTCGCCGGCCTGGTATCCCAGGGCGGCGAAACATTCCTGCAGATGCAGGGGAAGCGGATAGTAAATTCCGCAGCCGATGCCCTGTTGCCGCAGGTGTTCCCCGAGGGCGTCGCGGCGCCGGGCGCGGATGACATATTGGTGGTAGACATGGCGGGTCTGCCGAACTTGCGGAATTCGCAGCACGGATTCCGGCAACCCGGCGGCGGCCAGCTTTTTGTCGTAGAGGTCGGCGTTCAAGCGCCGCCCGCCGGTCCACCCGTTGAGATATTTGAGCTTGACCCCGAGCACCGCCGCCTGAATGGCGTCAAGGCGGAAGTTGCCGCCGACCAAGGGATGGTGGAACTTCGGGCTGGCCCCGTGCTGGCGCAGGCAGCCGATCCTTTCGGCGAGCGCCCGGTCGTTGGTCACCACCATGCCGCCGTCGCCGAGAGCGCCCAGGTTCTTGGTCGGAAAGAAGGAAAAACAGCCGATATCGCCCAGACTTCCCGCCGGGCGGTCCTTGTAGGTGGCGCCGATGGCTTGCGCCGCGTCCTCGACGACGCCGAGGCCGTGGGCGGAAGCGACATCCAGGATCGGATCCATTTCCGCGCACTGACCGTAAAGGTGGACCGGCACAATCGCCTTGGTGCGGGGGGTGACGGCGGCGGCGGCCAGCGCCGGATCCATGTTGAAGGTTGCCGGTTCGATATCGGCGAAAACGGGCTTTGCACCCAGACGGACGATCACGCCGGCGGTGGCGAAAAAGCTATAAGCGGTGGTGATCACCTCATCGCCCGGCCCGACGCCGAGCGCCATCAGGGAAACCAGCAAGGCGTCGGTGCCGCTGGAGACGCCGATGGCGTGGGCGCAAGCGGAATAAGCGGCGATTTCGCGTTCCAGGGATTCCACTTCCGGCCCCAGGATCAGGCGTTGCGAGGCGAGGACGCGGTCTATGGCCGCCCGCGCCTCGTTCTCAATGGCCGCGAACTGAGCTTTGAGATCGACAAAGGGAACAACGGTCATCTGGCTTCCGGGACGCCGCCGCTTTGCCGGAAAGACCGCCCGCAGGCCGGGCAGTCGGCTTCCTCCCACTCGCCGTCGGGCAGCCTTACGCCGCAAGCGCACATATGGCCGACATGGCGTGCCGGGTTGCCGAGGACAAGGGCATGGTCGGGTACGTCCTTGGTGACAACGGCGCCGGCGCCGATGAAAGCATAACGGCCGATGGTGGTGCCGCAAAGGATGGTGGCGTTGGCGCCGATGGTGGCGCCCCGGCGCACCAGGATCGGCTTGAATTCGTCCTTGCGGCTAATTTCGGCGCGCGGATTGACGATGTTGGTGAAGACCATGCTGGGACCGCAGAAGACCCCTTTTTCCAGGGTCACGCCCTGGTAGACGCTGACGTTGTTCTGAATTTTGCAGCCGTCGCCGATGACCGCCGCCGGTCCGATGGCGACGTTCTGGCCGATGACGCAGTTCCTGCCGATTTTGCTGTTTTTCATGACATGACTGAAATGCCAGATCTTGGTCCCCGAACCGATCTCGGAAGATTGTTCGACGCAGGACGTCTGGTGGATGAAGACGTCGTGTCCGGCCGGGGATTGTTCCCGCATGTTTACCGTCCGGCCCGTTTCCATGGACCTTTGGGCGGCGTCAAGCACGCGGAGCACCCGCCAGCCCTCGCTGGCGTCGGTGCGTGGCGTCGCGCCGGTTTCGATGCAATCGAGGAAATGCCGGCATTCCAATTGCAAGGGTTCGTCGGCTTCGACCGGAACCGAAACCGCCTGGGCCTTTTGCGGTTGGGGCAAGCCGTCGCGCCAATCGATCCGATGGGGGTATTTGCGGATTTTCGACGGCCAATCCTCGCCGTCGTCGAACACCGCCATGCCTTGGTCGCCGATGACCACCAAGCGGTGTTCCTTGAACGGATGCAGCCAGGAGACGTAGATGTGGGCCGCCTGGCCGCTGGCGAAACTCAAGTGTGTGGTGGTGACGTCGGCGATGGCCTGGTGTAAATAGGCGTGGCCGGTGGCCAGCACCGTTTCCAGGTCGTCTCCCAGAAGGCTCAGGATCATCGATATGTCATGCGGGGCGAAGCTCCACAGGGTGTTTTCCTCGGTACGGAATTTGCCCAGGTTCAAGCGGTTGGAATAGACATACCGAAGGCGTCCCAACTCGCCGCTTGAACAGATCTCTTTCAGTTTCAGAAAGGCCGGGTGGTATTGCAGCAAATGACCGACCATGAGGACGCGCCGGCGCCCGTCGGCAAGGGCGCGCAGTTCTTCGGCCTGTTCAATCCGCAGCGCCAGGGGCTTTTCGACGAAAACGTGTTTGTCGGCGAGCAGGGCTTCGTGAACCAAGGCGTGGTGCGCCGCCGCCGGCGCCGCGATGACGACTCCGCGAATGGCGTCGTCATCCAGGATCTCGGGCCATTGCCGTCCCGGCACCCCGTATTCGCTGGCGATGGCGGCCTCCGTCTGGGGATCGCGGTCGTGCACCGAGGCGACGGCGCCGAGGCCGTGCATGTTGCGGACCAGATTCTTGCCCCAGTGGCCGCATCCGATGACGGCGATGGACGGTTCGGGTTTCGCTGGCATTGGGTGGTTGGCTAAGATTTCATCGTTGATTTGGTAGGTCCAAACTACGCCAGCCATGCCTGGCCCGCAAGGTTCGCCCGGGGCGGGGATGGCAAACCCGATACAGTGTAACGATGACTTGAAGGCCGCTGGCGCGAAAAATAGTTAATAATCCGAGTTTTTATGGGCCGTCACCGTGAAGCTGGTAACTTGCGCTCATCGTATTCGAGAAGGTGGCGCGGAGAGGTGGTGGAATGTCCGAAAATCGCGGGTTTGTCGGCTCAACCGAGTCCGACATCCTATCTTCCAGACTGTCGTTGGGATTTTCCTGCGTCGCTCATTCCTTCTCGCATCTGTTCGCGCCGATTTTTTACGTCGTCGCCCTTACCCTTGAGGAGGAGCTGGGCCTGAGCCACGGCGATGTGGTGGCCCTGATCGTCGCCGGCAACGTGCTTTTCGGCTTGGCGGCGCCGGCGGCCGGCTGGCTCGGCGACCGCTGGAGTTCGACCGGCATGATCGGCCTGTTCTTCGTCGGTACCGGCGCCGGCATGGTGCTGACCGGTTTCGCCGCATCGCCCTTGCAGATCGCCCTTATGCTGGCGGTGACGGGGCTTTTCGCCTCCATCTACCATCCCGTGGGCATCGCTTGGCTGGTGCGCCACGCCGTCAACCGCGGCAAGGTCTTGGGCATCAACGGCTTCTTCGGCGGCCTCGGTCCCGCCCTCGCTACTTTGCTCGCCGGCCTGCTGGTGGATTTTTTCAACTGGCGGGCCGCCTTCATCATTCCCGGCGCCGTCCTGCTGGCCACGGGAGGGGTATTTTACGCCCTGATCGCCCGCCGCCTTATCGTCGAGACCAAGACCGACCGCCGGCCCGATCCGCCAGCCTCGCGCCAGGACCGGGTGCGTGCTTTCCTGGTGCTGATGGTGACCATGCTGTGTACGGGTTTGATCTATCAAGCGACGCAGGCGGGACTGCCCAAGGTCTTTTCCCTGCGGATGACGGAACTTGCCGGTGACGGCGTGCTGGGAATTTCCGTCCTCGTTGCGGGGGTCTACTTCTGTGCCGGCGGCCTGCAATTGCTGGCCGGGATTCTAGCCGACAGGTATCCACTGAAGATCGTCTACATGCTGAGCTTCGCCTTGCAGTTGCCGTTCCTGTTCCTGGCCGCTTCCCTGAGCGGCACGGCCCTTGCCGCCGTCGTCCTGATCATGGTTTCCATGAACGTCGGTTCCCTGCCGGCGGAAAACAGCCTGGTCGCTAAATACACCCCCAGCCAGTGGCGCGGCCTGGTGTTCGGGTTGAAGTTCATCATCGTCTTCGGAGTCAGCAGTCTGGGCGTCATGATGGAAGGCGCCATCTACGATTTGACCGGCGGCTTCTTCTGGTTGTTCATGGTGTTGACGGCCATCGCCGCCGTCGGTGTCGGCGCCGGGCTATTGCTGCCTTCGGAACGGCCGCGATCCGCCGCCGCCGAGTAGGCCCGTCTTGACCGCCGTCTCGCCTTCGAGCCTCCATCCCCGACCTCAGCGGTCCTTCCATTCGGGGGCGGGGCGTTTTTCCATGAAGGCGTCAATGCCGTCCCTGGCGTCCTCGGTCATCATGTTGCCGGCCATGGTATCGGCGGCCAGGGCGTAGGCTTCCTCGATACCGGCTTCGATCTGACGGTAGAAAAGCCGCTTGCCGAAGGCGACGGCGGCGGGCGACTTGCCGGCGACCTTGCCGGCCAACTCGGCGACGGCTTCGTCCAAATCTCCGGCCGGGACCACGCGGTTGACCAGACCGTATCGGAGCGCCGTTTCGGCGTCGATGAAGTCGCCCGTCAGCAGCATCTCCATCGCCTGTTTGCGTGGCAGGTTGCGGGTCAACGCCACCATCGGCGTCGAGCAGAAAAGCCCCAGATTGACGCCGGAAGTGGCGAAGCGCGCTTCCTCGGCGGCGACGGCCAAGTCGCACATGGCGACCAGCTGGCAGCCGGCGGCGGTGGCGATCCCATGCACCCGGGCGATGACCGGCGGTGGGATGCGGGTGATGGCCAGCATCGTTTTGGAGCACTCATCGAACAAGGCCTTCAAGGCCCGGCGGTTCCCGGTGCCGCGGATTTCCTCGAGATCGTGTCCGGCACAGAAAGCCTCGCCGTTTGCCGCCAGCACGACCAGGCGCGGCGATTTGTCCTCGGCCATGGCCTCGAATTCCCTCAGCAGAGCCCTCAATAATTCGAGGGAAAGAGCATTGAGCCGCTCAGGGCGATTGAGGGTGAGCGTGGCGATTCCGTCCTTGTCCTGGCGGAGAAGAACAGGGGGTCGAGGACGGCACCGGGAGTTGGCGGTCATTGCATTGCCAATGACGTCGTTTCGGACGGCAACGGATGCCTCTTTATCCGATTGCTTTGCCGTTGATTTCGGGGCCGACCATATCACCATCGAAAATTCGCCGATAGGCAAATTTTGTCCCCGCCGGCCCGCCGCCAAACCGTTAAAGGATTACCTAACGGTAACATATTACCATATTCTTAAGGCCCGGTATTTCCACGACTTTTCCCGTTGACATGGCAAATTTCCATGCCATACTCAGCCCTCCGTGAAACGGCGGAATTTTCCTCAGACAGGCTTGAAAGACAAATGAAAACGTATTCGGCGAAGCCGTCCGAAGTTGACAGGAAATGGTATGTCATCGATGCCGACGGTATCGTTCTCGGCCGTCTGGCGGCGCTCATCGCCATCCGGTTGCGCGGCAAACACAAGCCAATGTTCACCCCGCATATCGATTGCGGCGACAACATCGTCGTGGTCAACGCCGAGAAGGTCCGGCTGACCGGGCGCAAGCTGGCGGACAAGTACTATTTTTGGCATACCGGCCATCCGGGCGGCCTGAAAAAGCGTTCCGCCGGCGCCATTCTCGACGGCAAGCACCCGGAACGGCTGATCATCAAGGCCGTCGAGCGGATGATCAACCGCTCGCCCCTGGGGCGCCGGCAGATGCGCAAGCTGCATGTCTATGCCGGCGGCGATCATCCCCACCAAGCGCAAGGACCTGAAACCTTGGATGTGGCGGCGATGAACCCGAAGAACAAAAGGAGCGCCTAAGGAATGGCCGAGGAAATCAAAACTCTTGCCGACCTGAAGGATGTGATCGAAACCGATGTCCCGGCGGAAGAGGGCGTCTTGGTCGAGCCGAAGATCGATTCCTTCGGCCGTTCCTACGCCACCGGCAAGCGCAAGAACGCCATCGCCCGCGTATGGATAAAGCCGGGACCCGGCAAGTTCACCGTCAACGGCCGCGACAAGGAAACCTACTTCGCCCGGCCGGCGTTGCGCATGATCATCAACCAGCCTTTCGCCGCCGCCGGCAGGGAAGGCCAGTACGATGTCACCTGTACGGTCAAGGGCGGCGGTCTGTCTGGGCAGGCCGGCGCCTTGCGCCACGGCATCAGCCGGGCCTTGAACTTGCATGAGCCGTCGCTGCGCGCCGTTCTCAAGAGCGGCGGCTTCCTGACCCGCGATTCCCGCATCGTCGAGCGCAAGAAGTACGGCAAGCGCAAGGCCCGCCGCAGTTTCCAGTTCTCGAAGCGCTAGACCCCATGTCCGATCTGGACGTGGGTGACCCGTCTCACTGTATGCAGGTGTCGAGGGTTGCGCCGGATGGTCCGGCGCCGGTGAACGCATGCGTTCACCATGCATAGGAGACGGA
>DUZD01000107.1 GCA_013349695.1 Rhodospirillaceae bacterium | reverse complement strand
TCGGCAATCGCCACCGAAATGCTCTTCTTGTGAACGTCCAAACCGACAAATGTGATAGTCTCTTCCATGATCCGTCTCCTATGCATGGTGAACGCATGCGTTCACCGGCGCCGGACCATCTGGCGCAACCCTCGACACCTGCATACAGTGAGACGGGTCACCCACGTCCAGATCGGACATGGGGTCTAGCTAGTGGACCACCAGATGATCGTCCTTGGCATCGAGACCAGTTGCGACGAAACGGCCGCCGCCGTGGTCACCGGCGAGGCGCGGATTCTTGCCCACCATCTGCTGTCTCAGTTGGAGGAACACAGGCCTTTCGGCGGCATCGTCCCCGAGATCGCGGCGCGCGCCCACTTGCAACACATCGACCGCATGATCGATCGGTCGATGACCGAGGCGAAGGTGTCGTTCGCCGATCTCGACGGCGTCGCCGCCACCGCCGGGCCGGGCCTGATCGGCGGGGTCATGGTCGGGGTCATGACCGCCAAGGCCATCGCCGCCGTCCACAGCCTTGCCTTTCTCGCCGTCAACCACCTAGAGGGCCATGCGCTGAGCGCGCGGCTGATCGACAAAGTTCCCTTTCCCTATCTTCTGCTTCTCGTCTCCGGCGGCCATTGCCAGTTGCTCGTCGTCGAGGGGGTTGGCCGGTACCGCCGTCTCGGCACCACCATCGACGACGCCATCGGCGAGGCTTTCGACAAAGTCTCGAAAATGCTGGGACTGGGTTTTCCGGGCGGCGCGGCGGTGGAAAACGCCGCCAAGGCCGGCGATGAAGGGCGCTTCCGACTGCCCCGCCCCCTGCGCGGGCGTCCTGGATGCCACTTTTCCTTTTCCGGCCTCAAGACCGCCGTCCGCCATGCCATCGCCGCCCTGCCGCCCGGTCCGTTGGCGGAGGCCGACATCGCCGATATTTGCGCATCGTTCCAGGCGGCGGCCGGCGACGTCCTCATCGACCGCTCCATCCATGCCATGGACGAGGTCCTCGCCCTTCGCCCCGAGACCCGGACCCTGGTGGTCGCCGGCGGCGTCGCCGCCAACCGCTATTTGCGCCGCCGTCTGAAAGCCTTGTGCGCGGATCGGGGCATCACCTTCGTGGCGCCGCCGCCGGCCCTTTGCACCGACAACGCCGCGATGATCGCCTGGGCCGGGATCGAGCGGCTGCGCCTGGGCCTCACCGACGGCCTGGATTTCGCGCCCAGGCCGCGCTGGCCGCTCGACCCCGACGCGCCGCCGGCGGCGGGAGCGGGGGTGAAGGCATGATGGACCGCCACCATCGACCCAAGGTATAACAGACAGATGAACAAAATCGGCATCATCGGCGGCGGCGCCTGGGGAACGGCCCTGGCGGTGGCGGCGCGGCGGACCGGCCGCCAGGTGGTCATCCAAGCCAGGGAACCCGAGGTCGCCGAAGCCATCAATCAAAGCCACCGAAACCCTCTTTTTCTTCCCGACGTCGACCTCGACCCGGCCATCGAAGCGACCACCGATCCGGCGCAAGCGGCGGCCGCCGACGCCGTCCTCCTGGTAACCCCGGCACAACATTTGCGGAGGATTTGCCAAACCCTGGCGCCGGCCTGGACCGCCGGCGTGCCCGCCGTCATCTGCGCCAAGGGAATCGAACAGGAGACATGCGCCCTGATGAGCGAGGTGGTGGAGGAAACCCTACCCGGCGTTTCCTTCGCGGTGCTTGCCGGCCCGACTTTCGCCGCCGAGGTGGCCCGCGACAAGCCAACGGCGGTGACGCTGGCGGCGGCCGATCCCGGACTGGCGCGGGAACTGGCTGCCGCTCTCGGCACGCCGCGCTTGCGCATCTACCGGACCGACGATTTGATCGGTACGCAATTGGGCGGAGCGGTGAAAAACGTGCTGGCCATCGCCTGCGGCATCGTCGAGGGGAGAAATCTCGGCGAAAACGCGCGGGCGGCGCTGATTACCCGCGGCCTCGCCGAGATCGTCCGCTTGGGCGTCGCCAAGGGCGCCCACCCGGACACTCTGATGGGCCTGTCCGGACTGGGCGATGTGACGCTGACCTGCACCGCCATGCAATCGCGCAACTATTCCCTCGGCGTCGCCTTGGGCCGGGGCGGGGTCCTGGAATCCATACTCGAAGCCCGCGCGTCGATCGCCGAAGGCGTTTTCACCGCTTCCTCGGTCACCGATCTGGCCCGCCGCCTCGATGTCGATATGCCCATCTGTACCGCCATCGACGGGGTGCTCAATCATTACGCCGATATCGACGCCGCCATCGCCGGGCTTTTGTCGCGGCCGTTCAAGCCGGAAGCCCCTTTGGGTTAGGGCCTGGGTCTCATCCATAAGGCGTCCATGCGACCGCTTTTCCCGTTTCCTCGGCAGGCTTGAGGGGAACCATGGCGCCAGTGGCGCCGCGCAAGTCCCCGAAAGGACACGCCGTCGATGCTGGAACCGATTCCTTAGCAAGCCGGCCGACGCCACCCACTGGTCGATCCGCTCGATGGACCTTTGGAGGCTCCGCCTCGGAGTGCCGCTTCCTGAACCCAAATCGGACACTCCTCGGCCACCGCCTTTCCCCTCATTGGAGTTTGTGACAAACTTCACGGACCATGTGTTCCTGGAGCTTGGTTTAATGACCCGAATATGGGCGGTTGTCGTTGTTGCCTTGGCGGTGTTTCTTACCGGACAGTCGGCCCTTGCCGAGAAACGCATCGCCCTGGTCATCGGCAACGGGACCTACCCCAATCTCGGCGCCCTCAAGAACCCCCCCCAGGACGCCAAACTAATGGCGAGGACATTACGGTCCCTTGGCTTCGAGGTCATTGAACGCATCGACGCCAACCAGAAGGGCATGAAGAAAGCCATCAAAGCCTTCGGCAACAAGTTGGAAGCGACGGGCAAGGACGCGGTGGGCCTGTTCTATTACGCGGGTCACGGCGTTCAGGTGCGCGGCGAGAACTTCCTGGTCCCCGTGAATGTGGACATCCAAGATGAAGCGGATGTGGACATCGAAGCGGTCTCCGCCAACGCCGTGCTGGACAACATGGCTTTCGCCGGCAACGATCTGAACATCGTCATCCTGGACGCCTGCCGCAACAATCCGTTCAAGCGCGGTTTCCGCTCGGCGTCACGGGGGCTGGCGAGGATGGACGCCAGCAGGGGAACCCTGATTGCCTATGCCACCTCCCCCGGTGACGTTGCCGCCGATGGTTCTGGAACAAATAGTCCCTATACCGCCGCCCTCGCCACCGCGATGCGCAAGCCGGACCTGCTGGTCGAGCAGATGTTCAAGCAGGTCCGGGTGTCGGTCCAGCATCGGACCAAGGATGCGCAGACGCCGTGGGAATCATCGTCGCTGACCGGTAATTTTTATTTCGTGCCGGGCTCGAAAGGGTCCGCGGGCGGCCTAGCGGCAATGCCCCTCGACCTCAATAACACACAAGAGGAAATTGCCTACTGGCAGTCGATCCAGGACAGCCGGAATTCGAAAGATTTTCAATCCTATTTGGAGCGCTATGGTGAAACGGGCGCCTTCACTATCCTGGCGCGCAACCGCGTTAAGACGTTGCGCGCCCATGAATCGGACGGGACATCACCCGCCCGGCGGACGGCGGCCAATGGCAAGAGCGATCAGCAACTCGCCACCGAAGCTTTGATTCGGGGGCGCAAAATGATTCTGGAACTGGCCAGCAATGCCAACCATGTGATGGGCATCGAGGGCATGTCATTGACCAAGCGAGTCGAGAAATTTCGTGGATTGCTGGGCGAAGTGGTCGATTTCAAGCCAATGGCCCAATTCGTTCTCGGCGGATACTACGATACCGCCACGCCAGATGAATGGGCGCATTTTTACGCCACCTATAAAGAGCTGTTCCTGTCCGGCTATGAATTTACCGCCGGTGAGAACTGGACCGGCAAATACGAGATTGAAAAAATCCGCGCATACGGCAAGGACATGCTGATCTCCATACGCCTCGACCGCGAGGACGGCTTGGAAGCCGTCAAAGTAGGTTTCCGCGTCCGCCGCCGGCCAAACAGTTTTTTCGGCTATAAGATCATCGATGCGCTAACCAAAGGCATCAGCCTGCTGGTCACGCAACGTGACGACTTCCGGACACATTTGAAAAAGGGCGGCCTCCCCTACCTGACCGACACCTTGGAAAAGAGGTTCGGCAAGGCGGTTCGGCCGGTTGATATTCCAGGCTAGTAACCCGCGTCTAATGGCGGAAGTGGCGCATGCCGGTGAAGACCATGGCCAGGCCCCGTTCGTCGGCGGCGGCGATGACCTCGTCGTCGCGCCGGCTGCCGCCCGGCTGGATGATCGCCGTGACGCCGGCCCCGGCCGCCGCCAGGAGGCCGTCGGCGAAAGGAAAGAAGGCGTCCGAGGCAACCACCGAGCCGGCGGCGCGGCTGGTTTTCTCGCCCGCCGCCCTGGCCGTGTCCTCGGCTTTCCAGGCGGCGACGCGGGAAGAATTCACCCGGCTCGTCTGGCCGCCGCCGATGCCGACGGTGACCTTGTTTTTGGCGTAAACGATGGCGTTCGACTTGACATGCTTGCAAACGGTGAAAGCGAATTCCAGATCGGCCATTTCGGCTTCCGTCGGCGCCCGCCGGGTGACCACCTTCATTTCTTCGAGGACGGCGTTGTCCCTTCCCTGCAAGAGGAAGCCGCCGGCAAGCGACTTGAGGCTCATGCCCGGCGCGGCCGCGTCGGGCATGGCGCCGGTGACGAGAACGCGAAGGTTTTCCTTCGCCGCCAGGATTTTACGCGCCGCCGGGTCGACCTCGGGCGCGATGACGACTTCGGTGAAAAGCTTGACGATTTCCTCCGCCGTCGCCGCGTCCAGCGCCCGGTTGCAGGCGACGATGCCGCCGAAGGCACTTTCCGGATCGCAGGCCAACGCCATGGCGTAGGAGTCGACGAGGGTCGCCGATACGGCGACGCCGCAGGGATTGGCGTGTTTGATGATCGCCAAGGCGGTGGGCTCGAATTCGGCGACCAGTTCGAAGGCGGTATCGGTATCGTTGAAATTGTTGTAGCTCAGTTCCTTGCCCTGGATCTGCTCGGCGCTGGCGACGCCGGGCCGGCATTCGCCGCCCCTGTAGAAAGCCGCTAGCTGGTGCGGGTTTTCGCCATGGCGCATGATCTGCCCGAGCTTGCCGCCGAAGGCGATGCGGTCGGGAAAGGTTTCCCCCACCTGCTCGTTGAACCAGCCGCCGATGGCGGCGTCGTAGGCGCCGGTGCGGGCATAGGCCTTCGCCGCAAGGCGCTTGCGGAAAGAGGCGGTGGTGGCGCCGCCGTTGGCCTTCATCTCTTTCATAACGATGCCGTAATCGGCTGGATCGACGACCACCGTGACCGATTCGTGGTTTTTCGCGGCGGCGCGGATCATCGCCGGGCCACCGATATCGATGTTTTCGACGCAGGCATCAAAGTCGGCGCCTTCGGCCACCGTCGCCTCGAAAGGATACAGGTTGACCGCCAAAAGGTCGATCGGCGCGATGCCGAGCTCGTCCATGGCCCGTTGGTGATCCGGGTCGCCACGCTTGGCCAGCAGGCCGCCATGGATGAGGGGTTGCAGCGTTTTCACACGGCCGTCGAGAATTTCGGGAAAGCCGGTATGATCGGAAACCTCGGTGACCTGTACTCCGGCATCGCGCAAGACATTCGCCGTCCCGCCGGTGGAAAGAACTTCAATCCCGTTGTCGCTAAGAAATCGACCGAATTCGACCAAATCCGTCTTGTCCGAAACGGAAATCAAGGCTCGGCGAATGCGACTCGAGGATGGCGGCGGCATGGGCGGGAGCTTTTACATTAGGCAACGACGGGAATGGAAGGGATATAACAGACCCGTGCCGACGCGCGCTAGATGTGATGTCTCAGGACGTTGTTCATTCGATCCAACTCTGAGAAGCTGAAGTTTGCAAAAACAGAAGCTCACGAAGGAGGACTGAATGAACGTTCATAAGAATGCCGGATTGACCGCGCCTGAAAGAACACCTGACCGGCAAACGCCGGGCCGTGGTTGTCATGCGTGAACGCAACGGGCGGACATTGCCATTCATACTCAAGGGTGAGGATGACTCCCTGCCGACGATCCAAGAGCGTGTCGAGCCGGGCAGCACGGTCCATGCCGACGAAGCCTCGGTTTGGGATGCTCTACATGCCCGGTTTGCAGCCAAGCGGGTTAATCACTCGATTGCGTTCAAAGACGAGGATGCTTGTACCAATCAGGCGGAAAGCTATTTCTCGCGGTTGCGTCGCGCCGAGATCGGGACGCACCATCATATCTCCGGGCGCTATCTACATTCTTATGCCAACGAAATGGCGTGGCGCGAGGATTACAGGCGGGCGCCGAACGGGATGCAATACCTGATCGCCACCAATGCGACCCTGGCACATCCGGTTTCGCGGGAATGGAAGGGGTATTGGCAAAGAGCACAGCGCGCCGAGTGATCCTATCCCGGCTGTTGTTCGGAAAATTGACCTGAGTAACCTTTTTCGGGGGAGCCCAATGTTGTTTCAAATATCAATTGGCAGATTCTCATTCCAGGTCGGAGTGAGCTGGTCCCACATTGTTGGACAGTTTGGCAGCGCAGTTAAGGTGTATTCCGGTGTCTGATCAAGCTGCCAAAATTCTGTTTATCACATCCTGTTGCGGTTGTTGAGCCTGTGGG
>DUZD01000217.1 GCA_013349695.1 Rhodospirillaceae bacterium | reverse complement strand
CGGGTCAAGGAGAGACGCCCGAAGGGTGGACCAAATCAGGCCTCCGCGGCGTTGCCGCTTCTTGCCGATGCGCCGGCATCGCCGGCGAAGCGGCGCCTTGCGGCCTTCCTGATTTGGTCTTATCACAACCGTCTCCAGTTATTCGGATAGGCTCTTAATGGGGCCGGAATCGGGCCGGGGCGGAGAACTAACGCGGAAAGCGTTCATCGGGTATTACCTTCTCGACGCCGGCGACAGGCGCCGGGATGTCCCAAGAAGCCAGAAATACCACGCCGCCGACGATGGCCACGATAACTGCGACAAAAACAAGGGTGGAAAAATTCTTCAAGGATTTCCTTAAAATTCAAAGCGCCCGAGCAGCTATAATCGAATTATTGCTGATTTTTCGTTTACAACGTTCATTATTACAAGAGACGATAATGTTGAAACGATCGATGGACAAATCCATTAATATCCTGTCCCCGTTATGACAATCGAAGATCGGTCGGGTTTGTTGACAACGGAATATTAGGTTTCGACTATGGCAATTTTTCGGCAGTCTAATTGCTTGGCGAGACCCTTTCAATGACTCCCAGGGTCGAGAGGGTGGACGTTTTCGGATGACGGTTCATTCTTTCCAGATTGACAAACCTATCGTTTTGATTGGCCTCATGGGGGCCGGCAAGACCTGCATCGGCCGCCGCCTGGGCAAGCGTTTCGAACTGCCGTTCACCGACGCCGACGATGAAATCGCCAAGGCGGCGGGATGCTCCATAGAAGACATTTTCGAACTTTACGGCGAAGCGGCGTTCCGAGACGGCGAACGGCGGGTCATAGATCGGCTTTTGGGCAATGGGCCGCAGGTATTGGCGACCGGCGGCGGCGCTTTCATGGACCCCAGGACCCGGTCCAGGATCCGCAATGTTGGCGTCTCGGTGTGGCTGCGCGCCGATCTCGATATCCTTGTTCGGCGAACCGGCCGCCATGGCGGCCGGCCGTTGTTGAAAAATGGCGATCCCCGCGCCATTCTGGCGAGATTGATGGAGGAGCGCTACCCGGTCTATGCCGAGGCCGACATTGTCGTCGATTCCGAAGACGAGCCGCCGCGGGCAGCCGAGAATCGCGTCGCCGGCGCCCTCGAATCCCTGTTGCGGCCCGAAGCGAGGGAATCCCAGTCATGACTTCCATTGTCGGGCGGACGCCGGCAACCGCCACCAAACTAACGGTGGACCTGGGACCGCGCAGCTACGATATCCACGTCGGCGAAGGGTTGCTGGCGGTCGCCGGGCGGCATTTGGCCCCCGTCTTGGCCCAGCCGCGCGTCGTCGTGGTTAGCGACGACGCCGTCGCCCCCATCTATCTGCCGACCCTGGAAGCGGCTTTGGCGGACGAGGCAATCGAAGCAACCAGTGTCGTCCTTGCCGCTGGCGAGTCGACCAAGGACTTCGGCCACTTGCAAGAGTTGACGGAAAAACTGCTAGCCGCCTGCATCGAACGCGGCACAACCATCGTCGCCTTGGGCGGCGGAGTCGTCGGCGACATTGCCGGCTTTGCCGCCGCCATCACCTTGCGCGGCCTCCCTTTCGTGCAGATTCCGACGACTCTTCTGGCGCAAGTGGACAGTTCCATCGGCGGCAAAACCGGCATCAACACCGGTGTCGGCAAAAACCTGATTGGCGCTTTCCACCAGCCGCGCCGGGTCCTCACCGATATCGCCACCCTGGAGACTCTGCCGCGGCGGCAACTCCTGGCCGGCTATGCGGAAGTGGTGAAATACGGTTTGATCGGCGACGCCGAATTCTTCGCTTGGCTGGAGGACAACGCCGCCCGCCTGTTGAACGGGGACGCGGCGGCCCGCCGCCACGCCGTCATCACCTGTTGCGCCGCCAAGGCCGCCATCGTCGCCGACGACGAACGCGAAGCGGGACGGCGATCGCTGTTGAATCTGGGTCACACCTTCGCGCACGCCCTCGAAGCCCAGACCGGCTACGGCGAGGCCTTGCCGCACGGCGAGGCGGTGGCCGTCGGCCTGGTTCTTGCCTTCAACCTGTCGGTCCGCCTGGGCCTTTGTTCGTCCGCCGACGCCGAGCGTGTGCGCCGCCATCTGGCCGCCGCCGGGTTGCCCGCCGATGTGCAACAGCTTGCCGATACGTCTTGGTCGGCCGATGATCTGATCGCCCATATGGAACGGGACAAGAAAGTCAAGGACGGAAAACTCACCTTCGTGCTCGCCCACGGCATCGGCCGATCCTTCATCAGCCGCGAGGTCAATCGGGATGAAGTTGGCGCTTTCCTGAAAGACGTCCTCGGTGCCTGAAGGCTTGGGTGAAAAGTTTATTCACCTTGGCGGCTTTATTGAAACCCTAGCAACCTTAGAGAAACAGCCATGTTGGTCTCTTTGAGCGTCATCTTCATTCTGCTGATTTTTTCAGCTTTTTTCTCGGGCTCCGAGACGGCGTTGACCGCCGCATCGAGGCCGCTCATGCATCAGTTGGAGAAAAACGGAAACCGCCGGGCCGGGCTGGTCAACCGCCTGCAAGAGAACAGGGAAAGGCTGATCGGCGCCATCCTCCTCGGCAATAACCTGGTTAACACCTTGGCCTCGGCCTTGGCGACCAGTGTTCTCATCGCCATGTTCGCCGAAGTCGGTGTCGTTTACGCCACCACCGGCATGACGCTTTTGATTCTGATTTTCGCCGAGATCCTGCCGAAGACCTATGCGATCCAAAACGCCGACCGGGCGGCGCTGGCCATCGCGCCGGTGGTGAACGGGTTGGTCCTGGTGCTGGCGCCGATGATAAGGACGGTGAACCTGTTGGTGGAGGGGGTGTTCAAACTGTTTGGGATCGATTTCAAGGCCAGTGCGGCGCTTGCCACAAGCAGCGAGGAACTGCGGGGCGCCATCGCTCTTCATGCCGGCGAGGAGGATGCCGTCAAGCACGAGCGGGCGATGCTGCGGAGCGTTCTCGACTTGGCCGAGGTGCAAGTGGGCGAAATCATGATCCATCGCAAGAACGTCGCCATGATCGACGCCGGCTTGCCGCCGGAAAAGGTGGTCGCCGAAGTGCTGGCCAGTCCCTTTACCCGCTTGCCGTTGTGGCGGGAAAAGCCCGACGACATGGTCGGCGTTCTTCATGCCAAGGCGCTTTTGAGAGCGGTCAGGGCGCGGGGAGAGAATCGGCAGGAAAGGGATTTGGATGGCTTGGACATCGTCGCTCTGGCGGCGAAACCCTGGTTCATCCCGGAATCGACGTCGCTTCTCGACCAGCTCCAGGCTTTCCGCGCCCGCCACGAACATTTCGCCCTCATCGTCGATGAATACGGCAGTTTCCTGGGGATCGTGACCCTGGAGGACATCCTCGAAGAGATCGTCGGCGAAATCTCCGACGAACACGACGTCGCCGTCAGTGGCGTCCGCGCCGAGGCGGACGGAAGTTATATCATCAAAGGCAGCATCACCATCCGCGACATTAACCGCCAATTCGAATGGAACCTCCCCGACGAGATCGCCGCCACCTTGGCCGGATTGGTCCTGCACGAATCGCGGCGCATTCCCGAAGTCGGCCAAACTTTCATGTTCCACGGTTTTCGCTTCGAAATTCTCCGCCGTCAGCGTCACCAGATCACTTCAATTCGCGTCAGACCTCCCCGAAAAACGGTGGAATCCGATGTCTCGGATGCATAAATAAAGAAAGACGCTGAAAAACAATTTGGCGACGGGAGAAAGGGCGACCATGAAGCATAAAATCATTCCCGGCATCGTGCTCGAGCAAAAGGTTTGTGAACTGCCCCAAGATGGCACGGCGTACGAGGCGGCCAAGGCGATGTTCGAGGCTAACGTCGCTTCCACCGTCATCATCGACAACGACGGCAAGCTCATCGGCATCGTCACCGAACGCGACCTGACTCGCCGCGTTTTGGCGAAAGGCTTGGATGCCAAGGAGACCCGCCTTGAGAAGGTCATGACCAAGAATCCGGACACTTTGGCTCCCGACGACTTGGCCGCGGACGCGCTGGAACTGATGCGGAAACGCAGATACCGGCATTTGCCGGTGGCCGTGGACGGCCGCGCCGTCGCCATGGTTTCCGTCCGCGACCTTTATAAAGCGACGAAGAAAATACTGGAAAAGACCATCGGTGAAGACAAATCGTTCGTTTTCGGTGATCGCTACGGCGCCTAACCGGCCATGTTCCTCCTCCCGCCCGGTCCGATCCGGGTTGCCGCCACGGGCGCCTAGGCGCGGCGCTTGCTTCACGCCAAGAAGCCACGGGTCCCGCAATGCCTTTGTCGAAACCCGCCCAACGCAAACATATCCACAGCCGGGATGTCCTTTGCCGCGGCTTTGAAAGGGAAGACGGCTTCTGGGACATCGAGGCCTCGCTTGTGGACAGCAAGACCTATTCCTTCAAGAACGCCGACCGTGGCACCGTCAACAGCGGAGAACCCGTCCACGCCATGACGATCAGGCTCACCGTCGACGACGCTCTGGTGGTCCTGGCGGCGGAAGCCGCCATCGACGCCAGCCCCTTTGACCTTTGCGCCGACATCGCGCCCCGTTTCAGGGCGTTAAAGGGCCTTTGCATCGCGCCAGGCTGGAAAAAGGCGGTGCGCAAGCATTTCGCCGGAATCAAAGGGTGCACCCATCTTACGGAAATGCTGCTGGGTCCGCTGGCGACGACCGCATTCCAAACCGTCGTCCCGTTGCGGGAGAAAAAACTGGCGGCGAAAGCGGGCGGGGAACCGCCGGCTTTGCTGAACAGCTGTCATGCCTTTGCCGATACCGGTCCGGTGATCAAAAGACAGTGGCCTGAATTCTTTAAGGGAAAACCTAAAAAGGGCTAGTAGCCCGCGTCGGCCCGCTCCCCCTCCCGGCCATTTTGCGGACCCTATTTCGCCTTTTCGCCCGATATCCTGAAGATTCCCCACATTATTCCGTTTTCACTGGTCCGGCCCGCTTGACGTTCATATTATGAACGGTGTAGTGTTCGCGCCGTGAACGCTATAGGCCTTTCAGGGGGCCTTGCAATTGGGAAAACCGTGGTGACGGAAAGCAAGCCGACGATCCAGGCCATGGACAGCGAGGCCGAGATAACCCTTGGCCTTCTCAACGCCGTCGAGGAGAACACTTCGCTCACCCAGCGCTCGGTGGCCAAGGAGCTGGGCATCGCGTTGGGGCTCGCCAACGCCTACCTCAAGCGTTGCGTCAAGAAGGGCTACATCAAGGTCCGGCAGATCCCGCGGAACCGTTACGCCTACTACCTGACACCGAAGGGCTTCGCCGAGAAGAGCCGGCTCACCGCCGAGTACCTGTCGCAGTCCTTCAAGTTTTTCCGCTTGGCGCGTGGCGAATGCGAGGACCTTTTCGCCCTCTGCGCCGAGCACGGCTGGAGCAACGTCGCGCTCATCGGCGTCAGCGACCTGGGCGAGATCGCGACGCTCTGCGCCCGCGAGTTTCCGGTGACCCTCATCGGCGTCGCCGACGCCCGCGCCGGGACCGACAGCCATGCCGGCTTGCCCGTGTACCGCGATTTGACGGACATGGACGGCATCGACGCGGCGATGGTCACCGATTTGCTGAATCCGCAAGGCGCCTTCGAGGAGGCCTGCCGGACCCTGCCGCCGGATCGGGTGCTTGCGCCCCGCTTCATGAGGGTTTCCCGGCAAGGGCCGCGCCTGGAAAAGTGAGGAGGTCGGCATGAAACGATGGTATGTGGCGCAGACCCGTTTCCGTTGCGAGAACCTGGCCAGGACCAACTTGCGGCGCCAGTGCTACGAGGTTTATCTACCGCAATACCTGAAGCGCCGCCGCCACGCCCGGCGGACGGAATGGGTCAAGGCCCCCCTGTTCCCCCGCTATCTTTTCGTCCGCCTCGACATCGAGAACGCTCTCTGGCGGCCGGTTCGCTCCACCATCGGCGTTCACTCCCTGGTCTGCAACGGTGAGACGCCCGCCGCCGTGCCGGCTGGCGCCGTCGAGGATATCCGCTCGCGCCAGAACGAGGACGGGATGGTGATCCTGGGCGCCGGGCAGACGTTCCGCAAGGACCAACAGGTGCAGGTGTTGTCCGGCGCCTTCAGCGACCTCGTTGGCCTATACGACTGCGCCACCGACGACGAACGCGTCATCATCCTGCTCGACCTGTTGGGCCGGCAGACAAGGGTCCGCATTCCGGTCGAGGCGATCCGCGCCTACGCCTGAGCCTGGCGGACCCAAGGAAACGTATCCTCCTTCCGGGCGGCCCCGTTCACCCGGTCTGCGGTAGCGTGGGAAAATCCCAAGCGAAACAGGCATGGATGAAGCGGTCTTTCCGGCTCCGGCGAGACGACGGCCGCCGACGCGGCCAAGGAGGGGCATGAATCCCGTCATGACCGGCAATAACCCCTATACGAATACCTTTTTCGGCATCGAGCGGTTCAAGATCGAGAACTTCCTCAAGCGGAGCGCTCATGCGCTGGGCCTGCGCCTGCCCAAGCTCAAGGACCAGAAGCGCTACTGGAACGACCGCGGCGACCATTACATGGGTTTGGTCCAAGAAGGCGGCGTGCTCGACCGGGAAGTTTTCTTCCAGGACCTGCTTATCGAACGCCTGCGCGAACTCGACTTTACAAGCGCCTTCGAGGCCGGCCGCGGCTTCGGCTGGAACATCCGCCGCGTCAAGGAGGAGTTCCCCCATTCGCGCGTCGGCGGCGTCGACTTCTCCCTCGGCCAGCTAAGGAACGCGCGGCGCTACATGGAAGGCATGGAGAAGCGGCTCGCCATGGGCGACAACCGGGCGATGCCGTTCGCCGACAACGCCT
>DUZD01000230.1 GCA_013349695.1 Rhodospirillaceae bacterium | reverse complement strand
CGGTACAGCCCGATCAGGTTGTGGCGGGAGAAGCTTTTGTTCAGATAATTGATGGGCACCCAGTCGAATTCGGCGAATCGGCCGTTGATGTGGCCGGCTTGGGTTTCCAGGACACGGCAGATGTCTTTGTACTCCGGCACCTCGGAGCGGGACGGCGAGGCGATTTGCATCAGCATCACCCGGCCCCGATAGGCGGGATAGTTTTCCAAAAGGCGTTCGAAGGAATGGAATCGCTCGACCAGTCCCTTGCTGTAATCCAGACGGTCGACGCCAATGATCCGGTCATGATCGCCGGGAACCGCCGTCAGCCGTTTGGCCAAACCGGACCGGGGCGCCATTAAGCCGGTCTTGACGATGTATTCGGCGTCAATGCCGATGGGAAAGACTTCGACCTTGAGCGTCCTGCCGAAGGCATGGACCAAATGATCGCCCATCATGCCGCCATCGGCCTCGTGAACGACGTAATCGAGAAAGGCGCGCAAATCGTTTTCGGTCTGGAAACCGACCAGGTCGTAAGCGCATATCGCCCTGACCAAAGCGTGATGCGAGGGAAGGGCGGTGAGAATCTCCATCGGCGGAAAAGGGGTGTGAAGAAAGAACCCCATCGGCTGCTTGATTCCCGTCTTGCGCAATTCCTCGCCCATGGGAATGAGGTGGTAATCGTGGATCCAGATGAGGTCGTCGGGTTCGAGAAGCGGCCTGAGTTTGCTGGCGAACAGCGTGTTCACCTGAAGGTAGCCGGAATAATTCTGCTTGTTGAACGCCGTCAGGTCGAGGCGGTAGTGGAACAGCGGCCAAAGGGAACGGTTGGCGAAACCGTTATAGTACTCGGCATAGTTCTTGCGGGACAGATCGACGGTCGCATAGGTGATGGCGCCTGATTTGGCGCGCGTCGGTTTGGCCGGCGTCTTCGCCGCGATCTTGCCGCTCCATCCGAACCAAAGGCCGCCGTGGCTCTGCATCACCTCGAGAAGGGCCACCGCCAACCCCCCGGCCCGCGCCCGGGTGTCAGTGGCGACGGTGAGGCGGTTGGAAACGACGACGAGGCGTCTCAAAATGCCTCTCTCCATTTTTTGCTCAAGAGCATGGCGGAGTTAATGAGCCCGACCATGGAATAGGTCTGCGGGATGTTTCCCCACAGCTCCCCCGTTTCCGGGTTCATATCCTCGGACAGCAATCCCAGGTGGTTGCGGCAGTTTAGCATATTTTCGAATAAATCTCGCGCTTCCGTGCCACGGCCGGTGGCGGCGAGCGCGTCGATAAACCAAAAAGTGCAGATATTGAACGCCGTTTTGGGCTTGCCGAAGTCGTCTTCCAGCAGATAGCGAAAGAGGTGTTTGCCTTGTTTGAGCCGCTGCTCGATGGCCTCCACGGTGCCGACGAAGCGCTGATCGGTGGCTTCAATGAAGCCGAGTTCGTAGAGCAGTAGGAGACTGCAATCCACTTCCGTGCCATTGAAACTCTCTACGAAACTGTTTTGTTTGGCGTCGAAGGCTTTTTTCAGGATCACCTCGCGCATCTCATTGGCGTTATCGCGCCAATAGGCGGCCCGAGACGGCATGTCCAGGCGGTCGGCGATTTTCGCCAACCGATCGGCGCCGGCCCAGCACATGGCGCTGGAATAGGTATGGACCCTGGACTTGGTGCGCAGTTCCCACAGTCCCGCGTCCGGTTTGTCATAGAGGTCCAGGCACCGGCCGCCGACCGCTTCCAGACGTTCGAACAAGCGCGGATCGCCCGGCCGGGTCAAACGCTCGTCGAAAAAAGCCTGGGTGGCGGCGAGGATGACGCTGCCGTAAACATCATTCTGGATGTGCTCATAGGCTTGATTGCCCTTGCGGACCGGCCCCATGCCGCGATAACCGCCGAGCGTCGGCACCTTGGCCTCGGTCAGATGCTTGTCGAGGGTGATGCCATAGACGGGTTGAAGATGGCCGTTGTCGGCGCCGACGATGATGTTGGTGATATAGCGCAAGTGTTCTTCCATGGTCCGCGTCACGCCCAACCTGTTCAACGCCTTGACCGTGAAAAAGGCGTCGCGCAGCCAGCAAAAACGGTAGTCCCAATTGCGGCCGCTATCTGGCGACTCGGGGATGGAGGTGGTCATGGCGGCGATGATGGCGCCGCTTTCCTCGAAGCTGCAAAGTTTTAGCGTGATCGCGGCCCGGATCACCGCTTCCTGCCATTCGAAGGGAATCGCCAAGTAGCGCGACCATTCGTGCCAATAATCGTGAGTGCGTTCGAGGAACTGGCGGCCGGTTTCCTCGATCGGGGAGGTCAGGCTTTCATCGGCGCCCAGCAACATGGTGAACGGCTCTTCCAGAACGAAGGGAACTTCGTTGAACAGGAACGAAACCGGCGCGTCGGTGGTGCAACGCAGGGTCAAATTGGGAGCCACGTAACGGATATGGTTGGAGCCGCGCGTCCACTGCGGCTTTTCGGCGTTGTAGGAATGGGTGGGGCGAAGGCGGACGCGGATGCGCGGGTGGCCAATGACGGGCCTGATCAGGCGGACCATCATTATCGGCCGGAACATCCGCTCGAGCCTCTTGAAACGCGGGGCGAAGTCGGTGATTTCGAGCGCCGCGCCGCGGTTGTCGAAAAGGGTGGTCGTCAGGATGGCGGTATTGTGCTGGTAATGCTGTTCGGCGCGGGCGAAATTTTCAACCTCGATGTCGAAGAAGCCGGTTTCGGAATCCGACTTGCCGCCGCCGCCGTTGAGAAGATAGGAAAAAACCGGATCGCCGTCGAAGCGGGGGAAACAGGCCCAGACCACCCGTCCGTGCTTGTCGATGAGGGCGCCGAAGGTGGAGTTGCCAATGACGCCAATGTCGAGGTCATTCATGTAAGTGCAATCAAACCAGAATCATGTAAAAAGGGTCCATGGAAGGTAATGACTTATAATGATTTAGCGAATTGTTTTCGACTCAATCCTTGAGGAGCCCTGAAGGGGAGCCCATCACGGTCTCCCGTAAAGCCGCCACCGGCGTTCCCAAAAGCACCGCCCGGAGGGATGGTCGGCGATAGTTTGGCAAGCCGGCGCCGGGCGGCTGGACCGATACCATGCCCATGCGGGAAGGCAGCGAACCCGCCTTCGGCGGGGCGGTCGAGATCGAATGGCCGGCCAGCCCGCGGCCAGCGCGGGAAAACGCTCTTTCCATTGACGCCGCCGAAAAAAGCGGGTGAATTTTTCTTTTGCCTCCAACTTCGCCGTTTGGCAAAGCCGAACGCCCATCGGTAAGTGAGGCGCGGAATGTATCATCCCCCCTTTCCCGGGCATGGAATGGAGCGGCGCATACGGGGTCGGAAAGCGGCATATCATCCCCCGCCGTTCTCCCACGATCTCCTGGCTTGGCGCCAGGATCGTTTCCATCGGGCGGCGGCGGGCCGGGTAGGAAACCCGCCCGCCCCGTCATACGCCAATCCGCAATGACCGAAACGGAAACTCCGCGCCGGCCGCGAGCGATCGCCGTCTTCAGCCAAAAGGGAGGGGTCGGCAAGACCACGACCGCCAGCAACATCGCCGTGGCTCTTGCCGCCGCCGGCAAGGAAGTCATCCTCATGGACCTCGATTCACAAGGCAACGTCATGTCGAGCTTTTGCGGCCAGCCCGCGCCGCTTGTCGGCGCCTACGATTTCCTGGTCGAGGCGGTTTCATTCGCGGAGACGTGGAAACGGATGCCGTTTGCCAATTTATCGATCATACCGGCGACCAAGGCGCTGGCCGGAATGGAGCTCGAATTCGCTTCTTTCGAAAAGCCGCAATTCGCTCTCCGCGACCGATTGGCTTCGGTATCGACGGAGGCCGATTACATCATCATTGACTGTCCGCCGGCTCTTGGATTGCTGCCGGTCAACGCCCTCGTTGCCGCCAGCTCCGTTATCATACCCGTGCAGTGCGAGCCGTTCGCCCACGATGGCCTGATCAACACGCTTTACAGCATCAACAAAATCCAGAGCAACCTCAATCCAGGCCTCACCGTCCACAGTTTTCTTCTGACCATGATCAGCGGCGAAGACATCACCAGAAAAATGGCCGCGATCATCCGCCGGGAATTCGGCCCGCGTGTCTACGCCACCGAAATTTCCCGTGCTCCCGAAGTGGCGGCGGCGGCGGCGCGGGATGTCCCGCTGACCGTTTTCGATCCCGACTGTTTGGCCTTGATCGGCTATGTGGGCTTCGTCGCGGAATTCCTGGCCAGGGAAAGATCAATGAAAGATGTCCCGGCCGACATGTCCGCCGGCGCTCCTGAACAGGTAGCCGGCGCCGCGGCGCCGCCGGACATCCTGGAATTCAACGAGATGGTTTTCGCCAGGCTGCGGAAATGGAAGCAGGCCCTCGAAAAGCAGGATGCGCCGTCGTTCATCGAGGATTCCGTTCCTTCACGCCTGGCCAAAGCGGGGGTTTTGTCCGCTTCCGCGCCGCCGTGGCCCGAGACGGAAGGCGAGCAAGCGCCCATATAAGAAAAGCGGCATTGTTTATCCTGGTTTTCGTGATCGGGGTTCTGGCGGGGATTGCTTTCGCCATGCTGATCATGGCCAAGTGAGGCCGAACCCGTGTCCGCGGAGCGCCGCCGCTTCAGCCAACGGCTTGATCAGGGTAAGCGAGTTCGTGCCGGGCTCGCCATTCGTCCTTGACGTAATTGACGATGATCGTTTTCCGCACGCCGTTGATGGGCCGCTTGCGGAAAGAGTGCCAAGTGTTCGCTCCCGGAATGAAAACGAGCGCGCAATTGAATTCGTAAGGGGTGGTGGTGACGAGATTCATGTCTTCGTCAAGAATATCGGTGCCCCATTTTTCCGACCCCGGGTCCGTTGACAAGTAGACCAGCAAGCTGAACAGCTTCGCCCCTATATCGGTGTGGGGCTGTAGCCAAAAGCCGTTGGTATCCTGGCAATATTCGATGCGCAGGAAACTTCCCCTCAGGGTTATCCCGCAGGTCTGTTCCAGTTTCCTGACGGCCGCCTCGCTTTGCAGCGCTTCCGCCACATCCCGGCAAACATCGAAGCGGCGCCGCCAGTCCACGGAAAAGAACATTCTGGTGCTGTTATGCGTTTCCCGCTTTCCCTCGGTATCCTCTATCCGAGGCGGATCGAAAGGAAGCGACTTCAGGGCGTTGCAGGTTTCCTCCGGGAACACGTCACTGAGATACCAATGCCGGAATGGCTTGGTCCCGACTTGGCTTTGATCCAAAGTCTGAAGAAATTTTTCCTTTATCGCGGCGGTATTGCTCATTTGCGATCCCATTTCCGGTCAGTTTCCGGCATATCATCCAGCAATGCTCGAATGGTTCGATCCATTCGTCGTGAAGCCGTGGCCAGCGGCTTCGATCTTAAGGGCCAGCCGTTGAATGGTAGCGTTCACCCTTATTCGGCGGCGGCAAAATCACCGGCGAGCCAAGGTCGAATTCGCGCCATGGCAACCCAACATCGGACGGCATGATGGACGCCAATGCCACTCTCTCGCTTTCTTATAATGCTTTTCGTGCTTTTGCCCACTTCCTTTCATCCCTTTTTTTCACGGCGGCGCCGCTTGGATACCGGTCAAGACCGGTCTTGGCGAGGCAAGGCGGACTTGAAGGTTACGAGGACCAGTTCGGGCGGCATGTTGAACCGCGCGGGAAGGATGCTCGTGCCGATTCCCGACGACACGTACATGAGCTTGCCGCCTTCGCGAATTAATCCGTATTTGTGCCGGAAGTGTCGCCCCGGGGTCGCCAGCGGATTGAGGAAAGGGAGATTGACCTGCCCGCCATGGGTATGTCCCGCCAACGTCAGGATGGCTCTTTTCGGCACCGCCGGGAACACGGCCGGATCATGGGACAGAACGATGACCGGCTCACCATCCGGGACCTTGGCGACGGTTCCCCGTGGATCTGGCGATCTCGTCGTGCTGTCGGCCAGGCCGGCGAACCAAACCCGTCCGCCGCCGGCGTCGATGGCATGAACGTCGTTTTCAAGAACCACGATTCCGGCTTTTTTCAGCTCTCGCCACACATGGCGTCCGTCGTACCACCAGTCATGATTGCCAAGAACAGCGATCACCCCTAGCGGCGCTTTCAATCCGCCGAGACGCTTGGCGATCTCCCGCGGCCGCACGAAAGAACCGAAGAGGACGCGGCGAATGACATAGTCGCCGAGAAGAACAATGACTCCGGGACGTAGCCGGTTGGTTTTCTCGACGATCCGTTCGACCGTCCGCAAGCCGACATGCGGCGCCCCGACATGAAGATCGGCGATCACCGCGACCCGTAAGGGCCTTGTGGTTTTGGGCCACTTTCCGCTTTTGACGGAAACCTTGCGGACAACCAGACGGCCAGGCTCGATGAGAAAGGAGAACGCGGCGAAAGCCGCAAGGGCGGGAAAAGCGACCATGAATCCCTCAAATTACCCGGATGGCGTTTGGTTCCCGGCCAAATATACCGGCCACTAGGGCATGTCTTGGTGAAGGGAAGAGGAGAGCAAGGCGCGAAAGGCGGCCATGAGGTCGTCCTGAGTGATGGCGGCAGGCCTGTCGCCCCTGGTTTCCGCCACCGGGCGGGTTTCGGAGTCAATCGCCGGGTCCGGCGGGCGAAGGGTGGCCAGAAGGTGGTTCTGGGTCATCGCCGGGGGCAGGTCGCGCCGCCCCTCGACGGGCCTGTCAGACGGATCTCCCGAGGCGCCAAGGGCAGCCAGCAGGTGATCCTGGGACATGGCTGGATGGATGTCGTCGCGGACCGCCGCCGCCGTCGGCGGGGACCCCTCGGGACGCGGTTGCAGCGCCACGGGGGCGGTGGGCATTGGCGCGGCCATCGCTGGCGGCGGTTGCGCGGGGCGCGGTTGCGGCGCCACGGGGGCGGTGGGCATTGGCGCGGCCATCGCTGGCGGCGGTTGCGCGGGGCGCGGTTGCGGCGCCACGGGGGCGGTGGGCATTGGCGC
>DUZD01000216.1 GCA_013349695.1 Rhodospirillaceae bacterium | reverse complement strand
TTTTCATCCCTGTCGGCTAGCGGCAGCGTGAATGACGAATTAAGCATAGATCGCATGATTCCGGTTGGTCGCTCTCCGGGCCACAATAGGGGTTTCGCGGCAACCGCCCCCGAGTGGCCATGGTTGAGTATGTGGGACCGGCGAACATGAAACGGGTGGTTGCGCGGGCCGCCGGCGGGCTGCTTTTGCTTTTTTTTGTTGTCGCCGCCGCCGCCGGCGTTTGGCTGCATTCCTCGCTGCCCGTCGTCGATGGCGTCGTCAAGGTGGCGGGTCTTGCCGGCACGGTCGAGATTGTCCGCGACGCCCGCGGCATACCTCATATCCGTGCCGGCGGCACGGATGACGCCTATTTCGCCCTCGGCTTCGTCCACGCCCAGGACCGCCTGTGGCAGATGGAGTCCATGCGCCGCCTGGGATCAGGGCGTCTGGCCGAAGTCATCGGGACGGCGGCCCTCTCTTCCGACCGGTTCATGCGCGTGTTGGGATTCCACCGCTTGGTCGAGGAGCAGTTCCGGCGGCTGCGAAAACCGGTACGCCGAGCGTTGAAGTCCTATGCCGCCGGCGTCAATGCCTGGCTCAAGACGCACGGCGGCGCCTTGCCGCCGGAGTTCCTCCTTCTCGGCTACGCGCCGGAACCCTGGCGTCCCGCCGATTCCCTCTTTTGGGGCAAGCTCATGGCGCTGGACATCAGCGGCAACTGGCGGCGCGAACTTCTGCGCGCCCGCCTCGCCCGCCACCTGCCGGCGGAGCGCATCGACGAACTCTTTCCCCCTTATCCGCATGAAGGGCCGGTGACGGCGCCGGATCTGGCCAAGCTGACGCGGGGGCTGGACCTCGACCGGCTGGCGGCGGCCGTGCCCGGAGCGCAAGGGTCGCCCCGGGGGGCCTCCAACAGCTGGGCGGTGGCGGGAAAGCTGACCATCTCGGGGCGGCCGGTCCTCGCCAACGATCCACACTTGCCTTTCAGTGCTCCCGTCCCCTGGTATCTGGCGCGGATCGAGGCTCCCGGCCTCGATCTTGCCGGCGCCACCGCTCCCGGCGTTCCCTTCACCATCCTGGGCCACAACCGCCGCATCGCCTGGGGCCTGTCGAGCAGCGAAGGCGACCTTCAGGATCTGTTCGTCGAACGCCTCGATCCCGGCGATTCGAGCCGCTACCTCGTCCCCGGCGGCGCCCGGCCGTTCCGCTTGCGGCGAGAGGTGATCGCCGTCGCCGGCGGCGACGACGTGGTTTTGGCCGTCAGGGAAACCCGCCATGGACCGGTGATCGGCGACATTTTGGGAGGTGCCGATGGAACCGCCGGCGGCGGCAAGGTCCTGGCCCTGGCCGCCACCTTCCTGCGTGACGGCGACCTGACGCCGCAAGCGCTGTTTCGCCTTAACCGGGCCGCCGGTTGGGACGACTTCGTCGCCGCGCTGGCCGATTTCCACGCCCCCCATCTGAACGTGGTTTACGCCGACGTCGACGGCAACATCGGCTTTTTGGCCCCCGGATGGATTCCGATCCGTAGCTCCGCCCGGAATCCGCGGCCGGGATGGACCGGCGAGGCCGATTGGACCGGTTTCGTTCCCTTCCGGCGGTTGCCCCGGCTCCTCAACCCGCCGCGAGGGCGCATCGTCGCCGCCAACAACAAGATCGTTTCGGAGAGCTACCCGCATTTCATTACCGACGGCTGGGCGCCGCCCTATCGGGCCCGGCGCATCCTCGATCTTCTCGACGGCGGCGGCAAGCATTCGGCGGCGGCGTCGGCGCGCCTGCAATTGGATTCCGTATCGCTTATGGCCCGCCATCTGAAGCCCATGCTGATCGCTTTTCAGCCGGCCACCGAACGGCAACGGCGGGTGCGCGGCCTCATCGCCGAATGGAATGGCGAGATGTCCCGGCTCAGGCCGGAGCCGCTGATTTTCACCGCCTGGCTGCGGGAGTTAAACCGCTTGGTCTACGCCGACGAACTGGCGGAGATGTTTGCCGCCTTCTGGTCCTTGCGGCCGCTTTTCATCGCTTCCGTGCTGAGCCAACGCCGGCATTGGTGCGACGACGTCCGAACGCCCAAGGCCGAGGACTGCGAAAGCTTGCTGGCCAAGGCCCTGGACCGGGCCTTGGACGACCTCACGGAGCGTTTCGGCGCCGACTTCGCCGGCTGGCGATGGGGTAATGTCCATCAGGCCCGATTCCGCCACCGGCTGTTGGATGGCCTCCCCCTGGTCGGCTCCCTGGCCGAGCTCAAGATCGCCACCGACGGCGGCGGCTACACGATCAACCGGGGCAGCGGCCGCGTTTCCGACCGCGACCGCCCTTATGAACACATCCACGGCGCCGGGCTGCGCGCCGTTTACGATCTCGGCGACCTGGAAAACTCCCGCTTCGTCATCGCCACCGGTCAGTCGGGCAACCCGCTTTCGGCCCATTACGGCGATCAGCTCCGCGACTGGCGCGACGGACGCTCATTCCGTCTCGGGCGGGCGGGATCGGGCTCGCCCGAGACGGCCGTGGTGTTGCGGCTGCTGCCGGACCAATCTTGAAATGCTCTGTTGCACCGCCACGGCGGGAAAGGTGAAAATGGTCCGCCATGGCCGTTTCCATCGACGATATCCGCGCCGCCGCCGCCGTCCTCAATGGCGAGGTCCAGCGGACGCCTTGCATCCCCTCCCAGGCCATCTCGGAGCTTGCCGGCGCGGAAGTGGTGCTCAAGCTCGAAAACCTGCAGCACACGGGTTCGTTCAAGGCGCGCGGCGCGCTGGTCAGGCTGGCCGCCTTGGAGGAAGGGGAAAGACGGGCCGGCGTTGTCGCCGCCTCGGCCGGCAATCACGCCCAAGGGGTGGCCTACCACGCCCGGCGGCTGGGCGTTCCGGCGACCATCGTCATGCCCAAGGAGACGCCGTACACCAAGGTCGGGCGCACTGAAACCCTGGGCGCCCGAGTGCTGCTGAAAGGCGAAAGCGTGGCCCAGTCCCACGATTACGCCCTCGCCCTGGCGAACACCGACGGGCTCCGCTTCATCCACCCCTACGATGACGAAAAAATCATCGCCGGCCAGGGCACCATCGGGCTGGAGATGCTGGCCGACCATCCCGACCTCGAGGCGGTGATCGTTCCGGTCGGCGGCGGCGGCCTGATTGCCGGCATCGCCGCCGCCGTCAAGGCGTTGAAGCCGGAAATCGAGGTTTTCGGCGCCGAGGCGGCCCTATACCCCTGCATGTACCGGATGCTGCGGGACGAGGAGCCTGGCGGCGGTGGCCGGACGGTGGCCGATGGCATCGCCATCGAAAAACCGGGCAGGCTGACCGGAGCCATGGCCAAGGACTTGGCCAAGGATATCTTCCTGGCCGACGAGGCGTCCCTGGAACAGGCGGTGCTAACCTATATGGAAGTTCAGCGCATCGTCGTCGAAGGAGCGGGAGCCGCTCCCCTGGCGGCGCTCATGGGCAACAGGGACCGGTTCGCCGGACGCAAGGTGGGGCTGGTCGTTTCCGGCGGCAACATCGATTCCAGGCTCCTCGCCTCCATTTTGATGCGTGGTTTGGTGCGCCAGGGAAGGCTTGTCTGTTTGCGGATCGAACTCTCCGACGCCCCTGGCGTTCTCGCCAAGGTCGCCGCGATGATCGGCGATTCCGGCGGCAACATCGTCGAGATCCACCACCAGCGCCTGTTCCAAGACATCCCGGTCAAGCTGGCCGACGTGGACGTGGTAGTTGAAACCCTGGACGCCGGCCATGCGCGGAAGCTGATCGCCAAACTGTCGCGGGCCGGCTTCCACACACGACTCCTTGGCGGCACTTCCGGAGCGGCATAGGCGGGCCTTTTACATCCGCCAGATATGCAGCCTTGTCCGCCCGCCGTCGTCAACCTTGACCAGGCTGTCGGCCGGCGACCCGGGGACCGCGAACGAGTTGCTGACAAACAGGGTTCCCGGCCGCATTTCCGCCCGCGCCTTCCGGTAAAGCGCCGGCATCGGGACCGGAGAGAGAAAGCAGTAAACCACATCGTAGCGGGACAGGTCCTCGTCCCAGATATCGCCCCAGCGGAGGCTGGCGTTGGATAGGCCGGAAAGCCTGAGCTTGGAAAGGGCATAGGGAACGGGGGCCGTCTCGATGCCGGTGAACCGCCCATCCGGCCGCCGGCGCGCCAGGTTGGCCAGGGTCCCGCCGAGGCCGCTGCCCAGATCGATAAAGCCGAAGCTGCCCTTTTCGGGCAGCAGCCGCGCCAGTTCAGCCCAGGTCTTGCGGTTGGTCAGGTAAAGGGGAACCCTGTCGCCGGCACTGTTCCAAAAGACCAGCAAAAGCCCCAGGAAAGCCGCCAGATAGACCCAGGCAGGCACCGGAAGCCAAAGGCCGGCCGCCACCGCCGCCGGCAGCAAAAGCTGAATCGGCGCCCACCACCAGGCCAACCCGAAGCGCATCCCCAGCAACGCCGCCGCCGCCCCCTGCAAGGCAAGCAGCCCCGGCAGGGGGACTGTCGCGCCCGTCGCCGCCGCCAAGGCCAAGCCGGCGCCGAAAACAGGCGCCGCGGCGACAAGCTGGGCAGCCAACGCCAGCGCCAGCGGCGGCACGCCCCCTATCCGGTCCCGCCTGGGCGCGCTCATTCGAGGGTTACCATATGGATTCCCAGCATGACGTAACTATCTCATTAAATATCGTAGCGGCGAAGGAAAGGGGTTCTGCAATCGGCTGGGATGATTTATTTTTTACCGGAGAGGGATTTTACATTCTCCCATAGGGATTATAGTACATATATGTGCAAACACAGCCTAGACGATAACGGGACACACGATATGCAAACAAAAAGTTTATAAGGTTTTTTGAATGTTAGCAATCATCGGCATGGTCGTTGTCGTCGGCGCCGTCCTCGGCGGCTACGCCATACCCGGCGGCCACTTGGCCGTTTTGTGGCAGCCGTTTGAATTCGTGATCATCTTCGGGGCCGGCATCGGCGCCTTCCTGATCACCAACCCCTCGCAGGTTGTCGGCGGCACCCTCAAGGCCTTCGGCACGGTGATCAAGGGGGCCAAATACGACAAAAAGGCCTACCTGGAGCTCCTTGGCGTGCTTTATACGGTTTTCAAGCTAGCCAAGACCAAGGGCGACCTGGCCTTGGAGAGCCATGTCGAGAAGCCCGAGGAAAGCTCGATCTTTCAACAATTTCCCATTTTCCTCAGCGACCGCCACGTCGTCGAGTTTCTCTGCGATTACCTGCGCATGCTAACGCTGGGGACCAGCAACTCCCATGAGGTGGAAAACATCATGGAGATTGAACTGGACACCCACCATAGTGAACAAGCCGCCGTTTCCGGCGCCATTTTGACCATGGCCGACGCCTTTCCGGCGCTGGGAATCGTCGCCGCCGTCTTGGGCGTCATCCATACCATGGGCTCGATCACCGAACCGCCGGAGGTTCTGGGCCACCTGATCGGCGGCGCCCTGGTCGGCACGTTTGCCGGAATCCTGATATCCTACGGCTATTTCTCCCCCTTCGGCAAAGCGGTGGAGGCGGCCCATGCCTCCGACAGCCATTACATGGGGTGCATCAAGGCTGGGATCATCGCCCACATGCAGGGGTATGCGCCGCAGGTGTCCATCGAATTCGCCCGCAAGACCCTGGAGGGCCACGTCCGGCCAACATTTCTAGAAGTCGAAGAGATGGTCGGAAGCCTCTAGCAGGAAACCACCATGGCCGATAAGCAAGAGCAAAAGCAGCCCATCATCATCAAGAAAGTCAAGAAAGGCGGCCATGCCGCCCACGGCGGCGCCTGGAAAATCGCCTATGCCGACTTCGTGACGGCGATGATGGCCTTCTTCCTGCTCCTGTGGCTGCTCAACGCGGTGAGCCAGGAGCAACTGGAGGGCATTTCCAACTATTTCGCCCCCGTCAGCGTGGCGGAAAGCGCCAGCGGCAGCGGCGGCGTCCTGGGCGGCAAGACCATCGGCTCGGAAGGAGCCTTGGATGTGGCCGCCGCCCGCGCCACCGTCACCTTGGATCTGCCGCCGCCGAAGGCCGGCGAGGGCAGCGAGGACGATGAAGATAAAGGCTCTCCCGACGAAAAAAAGGCCGAGGAGATCATCAAAAAGAAGGAGGAAGAGCAGTTCAAGGCGGCCGAGGAAGCCTTGCGCAATGCGATTCTGGATGTTCCTTCCCTCCAGGAACTCGCCAAGAGCCTGCTCATCGACAACACCCCCGAGGGCCTGCGCATCCAGATCTCCGATCAGGAAGGCCTCGCCATGTTCCCGAGCGGCGCCGCCACAATGTACCGGCACACCCGCAAAATTATGGAACTGGTTGTCCTGGCGATCAAGACGATGCCCCAGAAAATCTCCATTTCCGGCCACACCGACGCGATCAAATTCGCCGCCGGCGACGGCTACGGAAATTGGGAGCTGTCGGCGGACCGCGCCAACGCCAGCCGCCGAGCCATGCAAGAGTTGGGCATCCCCGAGGAGCGCTTTGCCAAGGTGGTCGGCCTGGCGGCCAACGATCCCCTCCTTCCGGACGACCCCAACAATCCCACGAACCGCCGCTTGACCATCGTCCTGTTGCGCGGGACGGGCGTGCAACCGCCCCGGCAAAAGACGGAACGCCAAGTTCCGCCGCAACATGTGGCGAGCCGGCCGGAAGCAGCCGGAAATATGCCCGCCGGCCAAGCCCCGGGTGGCCAGTAGGCCCGGTTCCGCCGCTGGCGGCGATCGGTAGAACAGCTCTTGACCGGTAACGAAAATGAAACACAAACCGAGTTTAGGTACGCAGTTTTTTTTCACCACCCCGCTTCTGCCCTGCTCTTACCTTGCGGGGCGGCTCGAACGGCGGTTGATGACGGAGCTGGTGGGACGCACCGCCACCGCCTTGAACGATGCCTTGTCGCTGGCCGGCTACAGACGCTCGCACCGAATCGCCTACACACCGGCCTGCCCCGATTGTTCGGATTGCGTCGCCGTCAGGATAGTGGCCGGCGAATTCGTCATGTCGCCCTCGTTGCGCCGAGTCTGGAAAC
>DUZD01000176.1 GCA_013349695.1 Rhodospirillaceae bacterium | reverse complement strand
TGGCAAACGCTGGACCAAGCCCCTGTCGAGCAGCCGCTTGACCTCGCCGCATGATTGAGTGACTATCGGGATCGGGAGCTACGCCGAAAACAAATTTCCACCAACTATCGGACACGACCTTTCCAAACAAGCGGAAAGACAAAAATTAGTATGCTGTCACCGAATTTCTCTCCGGCTCTCGTGGTAAACCGAAGCGGTATGGTTGACATGATGTTTTGCGGACATTTCACGTCCATTCGTGTTCATCCCAGTTTACCCGTGTCATTCAAACAAGGACCGGCCGGCGGAGCGGCAAAGGTGGCGGGATCGTGAACAAGCGTCTCCTCTTTCTGCTGCCGTTGGCGGTGTTCGTGGTTTTGGCCGTCTATCTCGCCATCGGACTGACCCGTGACCCCAGCGTTCTGCCCTCCGTCCTGATCGACCAGAAAGTGCCGGACTTCGAGCTTTCCCCCATCAAGGGCTATGAGCGGGGGCTGACCTCGGCAGACCTCAAGGGCCAGGTGTCGCTGGTCAACATCTTCGGTTCATGGTGCATTGCCTGCCAGGTGGAGCATCCCTTCCTGATGAAGATCAAGGGCGAGAACCGGGTCCCCCTCTACGGCGTGGACTGGCGCGAGAAGACGCCCGACGACGGGCCGGACTGGCTCAACAAGATGGGCGATCCCTACACCCTGATCGGCGACGACCCGGAAAGCAAAGGGGCGATCGCCTTCGGCGTCTACGGCGCGCCCGAGACCTTCATCATCGACGAGAACGGCGTCATCCGCTACAAGCAGGTGGGGCCGATGGACGACAAGATCTGGGAGGAGGCCATCTGGCCGATAATTCGGGAACTGCGCAAGCGGCGCAAAGAGAACGAGCGCAAGGGCGGGCAAAAGGACGCCCCGTGATGAGAACCGCCTTCGCCGCCCTTGTTCTGTCCCTTCTCGCCCTTGCCGCCGGCGCCGTCGAGCCCGGCGAAATACTCGACGACCCGCGGTTGGAGGAACGGGCGCGGGAGGTCAGCAAGGGCCTGCGCTGCTTGGTCTGTCAGAACCAGTCGATCGACGAATCCGACGCCGAGCTTGCCCGCGACTTGCGCCTTTTAGTCCGCCAGCGGCTGACGGCGGGCGACAGCAACCAGCAGGTCATCGATTACGTGGTTTCCCGCTACGGCGATTTCGTCCTTCTCATGCCGCCGTTAAAAGGCGCCACTTACGTTCTCTGGTTCGGCCCTCTGGTCATTGCCGGGCTCGGCATTTTGGCGGTGATCATTTTTTTCCGCCGCCGCCAACGAACGCCGCCCGCCGCTCCGCCGCCGCTGAGCGCCGACGAGAAGCGCCGCCTGCGGGAGTTTCTCGACGGGGACGCCGAATGATCGCCCTTTGGATCCTCATCGCCTTGATCACGGCGGCGGCCTTGGCCTTGCTTCTTTTCCCCCTTTTCCGCCGCCCCGCCGACCAGCCCGATCGCACCGATTTCGACGCCACCGTCTACCGCGAACAGTTAAAAGAGGTGGAGCTGGACCTCGGGCGCGGTCTGCTGAGCGGCGCCGAAGCCACCGCCGCGAGGACGGAAATTCAGCGGCGCCTGCTTGCCGTCCGCGAGGCGGCCGACGCCAAGGCCTCCGGAGCCGCCGCGTCGCCGGCCGCCAGCCGCCTCGGGTTGAGCGCCGTTATCGCCGTCGCCGTGCCGGTGGGCGCGGTGGCCTTGTATCTCCATCTCGGCCAGCCTGGTATTCCCGACTTTCCACTTGCCGCGCGGAAGGCGCCGGCGGTGGCGGCCGGAGGACGCGGCGATATGGAAGAGCTGGCGAGCCGGCTTGCCGAACGCCTGGCCCAGAGCCCCGATGACATCAAGGGATGGCTGTTGTTGGCGCGGACCTACAAGACCTTGCAAAACTACCAAGGCGCCGCCGAAGCCTACCGGCGGGCCTTGCAAATCGATAACCGCCCCGGCATTTCCGTCGATTACGCGGAAGTTCTGATGCTGTTGGCGGATGGTGCCGTCACCGCCGAGGGGCGCGAGATATTCCGGCGCGTTCGCGCCTCCGATCCGTTCAATCCAAAAGCCCGATACTACCTGGGCATGGACAAGGCACAGCAAGGAGACGTCCGGGGCGCCTTGCGGGATTGGGTGGATTTGGTGACGGTTTCGGCCGACCAGGTGCCATGGCTCGATTTGGTGCGCCGTCAGATCGACAGCATGGCCGAGGAAGCCGGCATCGATCCCGCCTCCATCAAGCCGACCGCCGAGGCCCTCGACCTGGCGAAAAGCCTGGCCAAGCTCGAAACGGCGGCGCCAATGCCCGATCGGCAACAAATCGAGGCAATCCGCGCCATGGCTGAAAAACTGGCCGCCAAGCTCGCCGACCGTCCCGGCGATGCCGAGGGCTGGTCGCGGCTGGCGCGGGCCTATGAAACCCTGGGCGAGACGGAAAAGGCATCGCGGGCACTAAAACGGGCGGCGGCGAAAAAATGAGTCCGCTTCACGCCGTCCGCTGGCCGCGGCCAACGTCGCCTTTGCAGACAAGGAACCGATTGTGGCCCGCCTTCTTGGCGGCGTACACTGCCTTTTCGGCGTAATCGAGAGGGACCTTGGGATATTCGCATTGAACGGCCATGAACAAGGTTAGGACCATTGACGATCTGCAAGTCGCCGGCAAACGGGTCCTGGTCCGCGCCGACCTCAACACGCCGATGGATAAGGGCCGGGTGACCGACAGCACCCGTCTGGACCGCACCGCGCCGACCTTGATCGAACTCGCCGACAAAGGCGCCAGGGTCATCGTCATGTCTCATTTCGGCCGGCCCAAGGGGCGGGTTGTCGACGAACTTTCCTTGCGTCCCGTCGCCGCCGCCTTGAGTGCCGCCCTCGGGCGGCCGGTGGCTTTCGCCACGGACAGCATCGGCGCGGAGGCCAAAAAAACCGTCGCCGCCATGAAGGACGGCGATATCGCCTCGCTTGAAAACCTGCGCTTCCACGCCGGGGAAACTGAAAATAACTTGGCTTTCGCCGAAAAACTGGCCGCTCACGGCGATGCCTATGTCAACGACGCTTTTTCCTGCGCCCATCGGGCGCATGCCTCGACCGAAGCCGTTGCCCGGTTGCTGCCGGCGGCGGCCGGGCGGCTGATGCAGGAGGAACTGGTGGCGCTCGGCAACGCCCTCGAAGCGCCGCGGCGGCCGCTGGCGGCGGTGGTCGGCGGCGCCAAGGTGTCGACCAAGATGGAAGTGCTGGGCAATCTTACGGGCAAGGTGGACCTGCTGATCATCGGCGGCGGCATGGCCAATACTTTTCTGCATGCCCAGGGCGTCAATGTCGGCAAATCCCTTTGCGAGAAGGAAATGGCGGATTCGGCGCTGGAAATCATGGCGGCGGCGGCCGCCGGCGGCTGCGAAATCATCCTGCCCAGGGACGCCGTGGTGGCGCGCGAGTTCAAGACAGGCGCTGCCTCCGAGACCGTGCCGGTGGATGCCATTCCGATTGACGCCATGATGTTGGACGTGGGACCGGCTTCGGTGGCCGAAGTGTCGGCGCGGCTTGAAGAATGCAAAACCCTGGTCTGGAACGGTCCTTTCGGAGCTTTCGAAATTCCTCCATTCGACGCCGGCACCAACGCGGTGGCGCAAGCGGCGGCGAGACTGACCAAGAACGGGACGCTGCTTACCGTCGCCGGCGGCGGCGATACCGTCGCCGCCCTTGTCCATGCCGGCGTCGCCGGCGATTTCTCTTATGTTTCGACGGCGGGCGGCGCCTTCCTCGAATGGCTGGAAGGCAGGAGCCTGCCCGGCGTCGCGGTTCTGCAGACCGTTTAAGATTTCATATTCGTTTTTTCGCCATCGCCCCCGGCGATGTCGGTATCGTCCGAGGCACCCTGGATCCTGTTGACCAGGGTGTCGAGCATTTCGCGCAAATACTCGGACTGCTCGAGCAGTTCGGTGGTCACCTTCATGGCTTCCGCGGAGGACGTTTCGGCGACATCCAGGGCGATATCCTTGATGCTGTTGATGGTCCGTCCGAGGTCCCTGACCGCCCAGGTGATCTGGCCGGTCGTCGAGCGGATGATGTCAAAACGCTGGCCGATGGCATCCTCGCCCAGCCCACTTTGCTCGGGAGCGCTTCTTTGATCCGAGCTCAGGACGACAAGATTGTCGGCCTCGCCGACGCCCCGGCCGTCCGTAATGCCGGGCTTGAAAACCAGCAGATTGGTTTGTTCGTTGATGGTGGCGAGAAGTTTTTCGACTTCGCCGATTTTTTCGGCGGCGTCGAAAATACCCCTGATCAGGGTACCGATCCGTTCCGCCTCGTAAGCGGCGGCGGAAACGCTTTCGGAAGACATCGCCACTTGTTTGCTGATCGAAGAGATGGCGCTGGGAGGAGTTTCCTCGGCCGGCGGCGGCGGCGAGCCGGCCCTGGCCAAGGGCGCACCCGCCGGTTCGAGATCTTCCAGGTTTTTGGCCAAGCCGCTTTTAGCCGCCGCCTCGGCATGTTCCAGTTCGGCTTTTGTCGATTCCAGGTCCATCCTCAGCAACGCCGCTTCGATTACCGTCGCTTCGCTCTTTTCGACCTCGGCCCCGAGGACTTCCACTTCCGATCTCAGCCGTGCCACTTCGGCTTCGCCACTTTCGATTTCGGCACTGGCATTGGCCAAGTCATTCCTCAGCTGGGCGGCTTCGCCGAGAGCGGCGGCGGCCTTTTCGGCTTCGGCCTGCAAACTTTCCATTTCGATTCTCAGCCGCGCCGCGTCGGCTTCCCCGGTCTGGTACATTTCGGCCTCTTCCTTGGCATCCGCCAAGTCGATGCGCATCCGCGCCAACTCGGTGACGGCGGCGCCGCCTTTTACCGCCTCGGCCGTTTTCGTTTCCAGGCCCTCGCGGAGCAATTCCACCCCGGCCAGTGCCGCTTGCATGCTGGCAAGGGCGCGAGCCAGTTCTCCCACATCGTCGATGTTGCCCAGCAAAGGAATGGTCACGTTTTCCTTGCCTTCCGCCAAGCCGAGAGCGGCGCCGGCGACGGTGCGGATGGGAACGGCAATGCTCCGCATTAACACGAAACCGGACAGGGTGAGCACCAGCAACAACGCCACGGTGAACGCCGGCGCGCCAAAACGGACGAAACTACGCAATTCCTGTTCCGCCTCGGCGGCGGCGAGGGCCTTGTCGCTGGCGAAGGCGGTCAGACTTTCCATGCTCGGCGCCAGGTAGGCGTAAATTTCGTCCAGCCGGAGCAAGTTTTCTTTCCATTTAAGGCGGTCCTTGGCGGCGCTGGTGACGGTGTCCCGATAGGTTTTCAACAAATCGGCGATGCCGGCCTTTTGCTCATCGGACAAGGCAGCCTCGGCGACGAGTGCGCTGAGTTCGTCAAGGCCTTTATTGATGAGCACAAGGTCATTGACGGCGCCGTGCAAAAGAAAGTCTTTTTCGTGCCGGCGGGTCGTCGCCATGACATCGATCAAGCCAGCGATCCGGGATTCCGCAAACTGGCTTTGCAACGCTTGGGCCGTGGCCTTAAGCCGGCTTAACGACCCATCGGCGGCGTCTTCCTTGCCGGCTTTTCCGGCTTCCAGCAGGTTTCCGAGTTTCGCCGAGTATTGGGCCAAGCCTTCGTTGATGGTGGCGATGTTTTTTCTCACCGGCCCGGTTCCGGGATATTCGTAGAAACCGTTCAGCAAAGCGGCAAGAGAAACCGCGGCTGCTTTATGGACGGCCACGGATTCGGGCGTCCCGGCGAGCAGCAGATCTTTTTCGGCGTCTCGGACTTCCCATAGCTTGGCTTTGATCGCGGCCGCCATGTCGGCCATTTTTTCGCTTATCGCCGAATGCTTTTGGGCGGCGGTGAATTTTTTGTCGGCGAGCAACCCTCCGCCCACGGCGGCGGCGGCGGCGGCAATGCCGATGACAACGAAAAGACCCATGCGAGCCGACAACACCATGGCGCCCAGGAAAGACCGATCGCCGGATTCCTCGATTCTGGAATCCGAAAGCATTTGGTAAAGCTCATTTTCTTGCGCCATGGAAAACCCCCTCTCCACGGGGATGGCGTTTTAACGCCCAAACAGACATTATACGAGGAAAACCAGTTGTTTGTGGATAAAGTTCATGGTCGCGGCTAAATTTAGGGCCTCTCACCGACGAAGCCGTCGAAATGAGACCGCCCCCGAACGAACCGCCAGATTTTGTCGCGAGCCAAAGGAATGCTCGGCGGGGCTGGCCGGCGGCGTTTGAGAGTCTGTTAACTTTTTTCCCCTAGTTTGGGGATATGAGCGAACCTTCGAACATTCCCAGCCTGGCGCCACCCCTTTTGGGCGTCCGGACGCAGGGCTACCGGCAAGCCCGTGAAATCGAGACGCGCGCGGCGGTGACTCAACACCGCGATTCACCCCAGGTGCGGAAGGCTTTGGCCAAGCTAGATAAGGTGCTGGAGCCGGACCGGCCGTTGAAAAGCCAAGTGCCGCGAGGGTTCTATGTGAATATTCTGGTCTGATCCGTTGATTTTCCGTCTTTTATGATTTTGCCGCCGCCGGTCCCATCCGACCGGCTACCGAAGCCGTTTGTTTTCCCGTGGTTTAAACCATATCAACATGTTAGGGTGTGGAAACCATTGGAAAAAAAACCAGGAACCCGACATGCCGACCAATGCCCAGCTGGCGGCGGACCTTCTTCGCAACGCGGCAATTTTTTTCCGCGAGGTCGGTGTTCAGAATCCGCCAATCAAGGAAAAGATGAGCAAAAGCGCCGATACCTTTGACACCGTGGCCAAACTGGTCGAGGCAAACCCAAACGCGGAAATGCCCGATCTTGGCGCCTAGTCTCCCGTATCACTTAAATTGCAGGGTATAGGGATTGCCGCCCGCGCACGGTCACGTTGCCGACGCGTTCATTGGCGAATTCGCCGCCCGCTTCCCTGACCGTGCGCCCGCTGGCAAGAATGTAGGTGCCGTATTCCTTGTTGAGCCGTTCAAGGCGGAAATCCGGAAATCTAGGGACAGTATATAATTTCTTGCAGGGAAAACTATATACTGTCCCCAAAATCCAGCCCTGTCCCCAGTTCGCCGCGTGTGCAAGAAGGGCGCAGCCAGTTGCTCGTCATGGCCGTCCCTGGACTCCCTTACGCGCTCCCTTCCTTGTCCGTGTTCATCGGTGTGCATCCGTGGTTGATTCCCACCCCCGTCATGTCTGTGCGGCAAGACCGCTAAATTCAGGCCACCGATGAACACGGATGAACACGGATTAGGGAATTAGGAGTTTATATGCGTATGGTGTCCCCGGAAATCTAGGGACAGTATATAATTTCTTGCAGGGAAAACTATATACTGTCCCCAAAATCCACATG
>DUZD01000148.1 GCA_013349695.1 Rhodospirillaceae bacterium | reverse complement strand
GCCTGCTCAGGTAGGCTTCGATACGGCTTCCTCGGCGTTAATCGACCTCTCCCCGCAAGGAGAGGCACCGAAAAGTCATGCCGAAGATCGCCAAAAACCTCCCGTCGCCGCGAAACCACGCCGCTGAAAGGCGGAAAAAAACCGAATCGACACCCATTCAAGGCGCCAGGGAAAAACCACCTTCGTTCAGGAGGAGTTATGCAATTGGCTCTACTGTCCCTAGATTTCTGTCCCTAGATTTCTACTGAGAACGGACCCCGAGAACGTTCTCTTTTGCCGCCGCGAAGCGACGTTTCCTTGCGGTCAATTGCCAGCCGCCGGCGGAGGGAACCTTACGTTTGAAGCCGTTTCAGCCGGCTTGTGATGGCGCCTGGGCGTCTTCGCGGTGCATTGGCGATTTCCGCCGCCGGTTGTCCTTTTCGTGGCGTCGCGGCAGCTCCCGCTTTTTCCGCCTCGGTCCATGGCGCGCGGGCCTTGGCATGCGATCAGCTTTCGTCGTCGTTTTCCGGCTCATCGGCCCCGCCCATAAAATCCCCGATCAGGGCCAGGAACGGAGCGGCGAGATCCCTCAGCCTGGCTTTGCCGACCCCGTGGACATCGGCGAATTCCGCTTCGTTTCGGGGTTTGCGCCGCGCCATGTCCATGAGGGCGCGGTCCTGGAATATGACGTAGGCCGGCACTCCCCGTTCCTGGGCAATACTCAACCGCAACCCCTTCAAGGCCTCGAACAGGCCGGAATCCGAAGCGGAGAGGTCGGCCGTGGCCAACTTCTTCTTCGCCGCCGTGGTTCTGGTCTTGGCGCGCATGGTATCCCGCCGGCGGCGGAACACCGTTTCGCCGCGCATCAGGGCTAAGCCGTTTTTGGTGACGCTCAGCCCCCCATGGCCGGTGATGTCCAATCGAAGATAGCCGGCGGCGACCAGTTGGCGAACGATCGAACGCCAGGCCTCCTTGTCGAGGTCGCCGCCGACGCCATGGGTCGGCAGGCGATCATGGCGCAAGGTTCGAATTTTGTCGGTATCGGCGCCGCGCAGCACGTCGATGACATGCGCCGCCCCGAAGCGTTGGCCGGTCCGGTAAACGGCGCTCAGGGCCTTTTGCGCGTCGACCGTGCCATCCTCCAAGGCCGGCGGGTCCTGGCAGACGTCGCAATTGCCGCATGGCCCGCTGTCGTCGCCAAAATAGGACAGCAATGCCCGGCGGCGGCACTCCGGCGACTCGCAATAGGCGATCAGGGCGTCGAGTCTCTTGTGTTCGCGCCGCTTATGGGCCTCGTCGCCGCCATCTTGTTCAACGAACAAGCGCCGCTGGCGAATGTCGTCGAGACCGTAAAGCATAAGCGCGTCGGCGGGCCCGCCGTCGCGGCCGGCCCTGCCCAGCTCCTGGTAATAAGCCTCCATGTTGGCGGGTAGATTGGCGTGGAAGACGTACCTCACATCGGCCTTGTCGATGCCCATGCCGAAGGCGATGGTAGCGACCATCACCACCGCCGATTCGGTCATGAATACGTCCTGGTTGACTTTGCGTTGGGCCTTGTCCATTCCGGCATGATAGGGGAGAGCATGAACGCCGTTGCCGACAAGAAAGCCCGCCGTTTCCTCCGTCTTCTTCCGCGACAGGCAGTAGACGATGCCGCTTTCGCCCATTCGTGAACGCACGAACTCCACAAGCTGACGTTTCCAGTCGCCCCGGGCTTCCACCGCCAGACGTATGTTCGGGCGGTCGAAGCCGGTTACGAAGGTTCGGCCGTCGCCAGCGAAAAGCTTTGCCGCGATGTCTTTCCTGGTCGTCGCGTCGGCCGTCGCCGTAAGCGCCGCTATGGGCACGCCGGGGAACAGTCCGCCAAGACGGGCCAACTCGTCGTATTCGGGACGAAATGACGGCCCCCAACGGGAAATACAGTGCGCCTCGTCGATGACGATGAGTTTCAGGGGCAATCGCCCTAACGCTTCCAGCATGCGGACGGTCATCAGGCGTTCCGGGGATATGTAGAGGAGGCGCGTTTGACCCGCCGCCGCCCGCCTCCAACTGGCGGCATTGTCTTGATAGGCGTGCGAAGAGTTGATCGTCTCGGCGGCGACGCCCGACAGCTTGAGCGCCGCCACCTGGTCTTCCATCAACGCCACCAACGGGGAAACGACGATCGTCAACCCACCTCGAATCAAGGCGGGAATCTGAAAGCACAAGGATTTGCCCGATCCCGTCGGCATCACCACAAGCACATTGGCGCCGGCCAAAAGCGCCGCCAGCACCTCTTCCTGTCCTGGCCGGAACGAGGAAAACCCGAAAACCTCCCGCAGAATTCGAGGCGCTTCGGAATTGGGGGGAAGAGTTGGCATAGGACGCACCTTACGACGACTTTCCTTGTTAACCGACATTCTCATTCGACTCGTTTTCCAGGCCCCAACATGCCAAAGCGGTAAACGCCAGGCAACGGCGGCGGTCCTTTGCCGGCCTTAGAGCAAATCCAGGTTGAGTGGAATCGCCAAAGGCGATTCATCAATCTGGAAAGTTCACTCTAATTTATTGAAGTAGAGCGGATTCAAGCGACTGATCGAGCCCACTTCGTGGGCTCGATCAATCACGATACGATCTAGCGGCGATGAGGACCGTTCGTTTCCATTCGAAGAGGAGGAAACCGCCAATTTCGGCTCCTCGACGAATCAAATGCAATCGCCGAGATTTAAGGGATGGGGCCGGCCAATCTTGAAATGCTCTAGTTTAATTCGCCATATTCTTCCAGCTCGTCATCGTCCGATTCTTCTTGCGGTTCCGGGGCCGGACGGGGCGCAGCAGTGGCGGCGGATTTCTTTGCATCGGGCGCTGGCGCCAAGCCATCGGCGGGGCCCGTCCCGACCTTTGCGGAGAGCCAGGGTAACGGCTTGCCACGCCGCTTCGGCGCCGCCGGCTCGGGGATCGGTTCCGGGTCGCGGACATAAAAATCGATGGTGGGCGGCGCATCGAGGCGGGCCTTCGCCGGCGGTTCCGGCTGGTCGTAGCGAGCCGGCGACGGACCGAAGTAGTTGACCATGCGCCGCTGGTCGCGGAAACGCGGCGCCTTGAAGCACTGAACGGCGCCGATGGACTGGTAGCAGTAAAGGGATTCGTACCCATAGACCCCCTTCTCATAATCGGAAACATAGCCGCAAGCCGTCAATAAGACCGCCATGGCCGCCACGATATAGAATTTCAGCATCTGTTATCTCCCGTCCCAGACCGTGGGGGCGAAACCCGTCCGCCGCCGCTTTGAGACAACGAGATGCAAAAAAAGGGCCAAACCGGACAATCCCCGCCGAATCCATAAATTATCAATGAATTCAATAAATTGTACGTCCCGGGGCCTTAGCCCCCGAGATCGACGACGGTGCGGCCCCGGATCCGGCCCTGGAGAATCTTGCCGCCTTCCCCGATGACCCCGGCAAGGGGGATCACATTGGTCATGTAATCGAGTTTGTCCTTGGCCATTTCCGTTGACAGACGTTTCCAGGCGTTCAACCGGAGGTCGACGGGACAGTTGGTGGAGTCGATCCCCAACAGGTTGATCCCGCGCAACAAAAACGGTAGCACCGAGGTTTCCAGGTTGGGGCTGGCGGCGAGTCCGACGGCGGCGCAACCGCGGCGGCGACGCAAGCTGGCGAGCGCATTGGCGAGAATCGTGCCGCCGACGCAATCGATGACGCCGGCCCAGCGTTCCGGCCCGAGCGGCTTGTCCGGCGGGACTTCCAGCTCGCTCCTGTCGATGATGGCGGCGGCGCCCAGATCCCTGAGGTAGTCGTGCGTTTCCGGCCTGCCCGTCGAGGCGGCGACCCTGAAGCCCAAGGTGGAAAGCAAGGCGACGGCAACGCTGCCGACGCCGCCGGCGGCGCCGGTAATCAGGACCTCGCCTTCGTTTTCGGCCTTGAGGCCCCGTTCCTCGAGCGCCATCAACGCCAGCATGGCGGTGAAGCCGGCGGTGCCGATGGCCATGGCCTGCCGGCAAGTGAGGCCCTTGGGCAGGGGCACCAGCCAATCGGACTTGACCCGGGCCTTGCTGGCGTAGCCGCCCCAGTGGATCTCGCCGACCCGCCAGCCGGTGAGGATGACTTCGTCGCCAGGTTTGAACTCGGCGGTTTCCGAAGCGCTCACCTGGCCGGCGAAGTCGATGCCGGGGACATGGGGATAGGACCGGACCATGCCGCCCAAGCCATTGAGAATCATCCCGTCCTTGTAGTTCAACGTCGAATATGAGACGGCGACGGTGACGTCGCCCTCGGGCAACGCGTTATTATCCAAGGTTTTGATGCTGGCGTTGACCTTGCCGTCGGTTTCGTCGAGCACGATGGCGGTAAACCGGTTATCCTGGGACATGGCGCACCTCGCGGCATGATGGTAACAATTCAGACGATAAGGAGAAACCGCTCGCCTCCGGCCGCTATCGGATAATATTTAACCTTCACCGCGAAGCGAGTCATAATGAGCGGAAAACATGGAAACCACCAGACAAACCAAATCATTGCCAGCGACCAAATCCGCAGCCGCGGCGCTGACCTTCCACGGGCGGCCCTGGCCATTATTCAGGATTTTCATCGTCAATCTGATCCTGACGATTCTCACCCTCGGCTTTTACAGGTTCCGGGGCAAGACCCGAATCCGGCGCTATTTGTGGAGCCATACCGCCTTCGGGGATGAACGTCTGGAATATACAGGCACCGCCAAGCAACTGTTCTTGGGCTTCCTCATCGCCGTTTTCCTTGTTCTCATCCCGCTCTTCGGAGGGGTCGAGGGGTGGCGGCATTATCAGGAGATCGGCGATCCGGAGGATATGGGCTTATCCGATTCCGTCGAATTCGCCGCCGTCGTTTATCTGATTCCCGTCGCCTTATACCGGACCCGGCGATACCGGCTTTCGCGGAGCAAGTGGCGCGGCATTGGCGCCACGCAAACCGGCTCGTCCTGGCTGTATGGCGCGATGACTCTCGGATCCTATGTCCTCACGGTTTTGACCTTGGGCCTCGCCTGGCCGTTCTGCAGCACCCGGCTGATGGCCTATAAAATCAACAACACATGGTTAGGTGGCAGCCGCTTTAGCTTCACGGCCAAGGCGGCGCCCCTTTATCCCCACTTTCTCGCCGTGCTCGGTGTTTCGCTTGTCTGCCTGCTTCTGCCGATAATGGCGGTGGCGGTCATGGCTTGGCCTGCCTTGGCGTTACTCATGGGCGAGTTCAGCCTGGCGAATCTGCAAGGTTTGGGGCATTTCTTGAACACTTATTTTTTTCTTTCTTTTGGCATCATCCTCTTGGCGGTCATTCTCTCTCGCCTTCCCTGGAACTGGTACAAAGCGCGTGAATTAAGCTATTTTACCGGCCAGACCCGCCTTAGGGACCTGACCTTCGCGGCCGACATCAGCGGCTGGAATTTATTGAAGCTGCGAATCGGCAACTTTTTTCTGTTGGTGTTGACCCTGGGTCTGGCCTTGCCGGTCGTTTACGTGCGCATTTGCCGATTCATGGCCTCTCATCTGCGCGTCGGCAACGCCGCCAGGATTTCCGCCATCGTTCAAAGAAGCAAGGAATCCTCCCGAACCGGCGAAGGATTGGCTGATGTCTTCGATGTCGGGGAGTTCTGAACCGTGCCCGCGCCGAGCTGCCATTACAACGATGGCAAGTCGGCCGCCCGCCATGCCGTCACCCTCGACTTGACGGCTGATCCGCTGAGGATCGTCGGTGATGACGGCCAGATCATGGCGGTCTGGCGCAAGAGCGAAATCCACGGGATCGACGAACCCGGAGCCGGAGTGCCGGCGCGGTTTGCCGGCGGCGGCGATGCCCGGCTGACACTCGACGATCCCGAAACCCTTCAGCGCCTCCTCGACGCCGTTCCCTCGCTCGGCCGCCGCCGCCGGCCGAGCGCGGCGGCGGTATTGCAGGCCGTCGCCGGCGTGGCCGCCGTCCTTGCCTTGATGGCCGGCCTTTACCTGGCCTTTCCCGCCCTCATCGAACGGCTGGCCGCCTATATTCCCGTCTCCTGGGAGGAAGCCGCCGGCAAGGCCGCCGCCGACCGGCTTGTCGCTCGTCTATCCGCCGGCGGCGAGTGCCGGGAACCGGCAGGAACGGCCGCCCTCGAGCGTTTGACCGGACGGCTGGCGGCGGCGGCCGAGACTCCCTTCCGCTTTCGCGTCCGCGTCGCCGACGCCGCCATGGCCAACGCCTTCGCCGCTCCCGGCGGCCATATTGTCCTCTTGCGCGGGCTTGTCGAATCGGCCGAGACCTCCGAGGAGGTTGCCGGCGTGCTGGCCCACGAAATGGGCCATGTTATCGAACGTCACGCCACCGAAGCGATGCTGCGGAACGCCGGCATCAAGGTGGTCCTGGGGCCCTTATTAGGCGATCCGTCTTCCTTGATGCCGGACCTGGGCAAGGCGGCGGCCGTCGTGTTGACCTTGTCGTTCAGCCGCAAGGCCGAACGGGAGGCCGACGACCGAGCCGTCGGCATTCTCACCGCCGCCGGCATCGGCGGCGGCTTGGCCCGCTTTCTCGATCGGCTGGCCGAAAGCGAAGGAGAGGCGATTGCCTATACCGGTTTCCTTTCCACCCACCCCGAGGCCAGGGAGCGGGCGCGAACCGCGCGCCAGACGAGGAAAGGCGCCGCCGCCATGCCGCCCGAGGATTGGATGGCGTTGAAAAGGATTTGCCAATCCCCCGCCGATGGCGCCGAGTCTTAGTGACCGTAACAGAATAAATGAATCACCATCCTCCCTTCCGTCGTCATGGCCGGACTTGATCCGGCCATCCACGGGCCTCGCGCTCGGCGTCAACCGCGTGGATACCCGGCTCAAGGCCGGGCATGACGGCGGAAGGGAAGTGACGCGGTTATTTTGTGACGAGCCCTTAGAGCAAAATGATTTCTTAGATTTCCAGGGCTTGCCGCCCCCGGCTAGATTTTGTCGGCGATGCCATGGATCAGCGGCAGCTTCCAGGCTTTCTTCAGAAGCACGGAAACCAAGCCGATGATCGAGAGAACTAACACGGCCGTCGCTGAAATGTTGAAAAATGCCTTACCGATTCCCGGCACATACAAGGCAAACAAGGCAACAACGCTCCAGATCCAAAGGACAAGGCCCTGTTTGGCGTGGAAATATACAAATTCATCGCCAGCGTTCATCATCAACGGAACGAAGCAGAGAACGCCTAAATCCCGCATTGCCCAGATGACCCTGTAATTTGACGACAGCGCACCCGGATTATGGTATAAGAATCATTATGTTATAGACAGACTTGGGGTGTTGATATGGCTCACCCGATGGGTGAATCGAAAGAGGGGGTTCTGAGGCTGGATTTTGACCGCCGGCTGAAGCTTGAGTTCC
>DUZD01000191.1 GCA_013349695.1 Rhodospirillaceae bacterium | reverse complement strand
GAGGCTCCTGGCTTGTGCTTTGTGGGAAAACCGGTCGCCGTGGATATCAACAAACTTGCTCTCTTCAGCATCGTCAAAAAGCGCATGAACTGGCTCTCCCAGCGCCAGGAAGTGCTGTCCCAAAATATCGCCAATTCCGATACCCCGGAATACAAGGCCCGCGATCTCAAGAAACTCGATTTCAAGCAATTGGTCGGACGCCAATCCAGGCAGCTCGGCATGGTTGCCACAAGGGGCGATCACTTGACGGGACAGCGCCAACGCCTCGGCGATTTTGCCGAGGAAAAGGTTCGCCGTCCTTTCGAAACGGCGCCCGCCGGAAACTCGGTGGTTCTCGAGGAACAGATGGCGAAAATTAATGAAAATGCCATCAACCATAAGTTGACAAATGACCTTTACCGCAAACACCTCAGCATGATCAAACTGGCGCTTGGCAAGCGCTGAACGAAGGAATAAGCGAGAATGGACGACCTTTTTAAAACCTTGCGCATTTCTTCGGCTGGCATGAGGGCGCAGGGAACGCGTTTACGTGTCATTTCGGAGAATATAGCCAACGCCGGATCGTTGCCGCAGGCGCCGGGCGATATGCCTTATCGCCGCAAAGTTGTGACGTTCAAGAACGAGCTTGACCGTGACATCGGCCTGAAGACCGTACGCGCCGGCAAGATCGTTCCCGACAAGTCGGATTTCACCAAGAGTTTCAATCCCAATCATCCGGCGGCGGACGCCGACGGGTACCTGCTTGTGCCCAACGTCAATCCGCTGCTCGAAATGATGGACATGCGCGAGGCGCAACGCTCCTACGATGCCAATCTTAACGTCATCAAGAACACCAAGAGCATGTTGAAAAACACCATCGAGATACTGCGTTAGGGATACCCCGCGCGTCGAGCCAGCGAATGGCTGCTTGCCAGTAATAAGAGGAGCGAACAATGGCCGATCCCTTTTCCAAAATCGCCAGTGCCGTTAATGCATACAGCGATGCCGCCCGAAGGGGCGTTTCCGGAATCGACGCCCGCGATGTAAACAAGGGCGAGGAGTTCGCCGATCTGGTCAAGGGCGCCATTAAAGAGGCCGTCAGGATCGGCGAGCGCAGCGAAAACCTGTCCATCGCCAGCATCAGCGGCAAGGCTGACCTTACCCAAGTTGTTACGGCTGTCGCCGAGGCCGAATTGACCTTGCAGACCGTTGTCACGGTGCGCGACAAGGTCATGGAATCCTACCGACAAATCATCCGCATGCCGATCTAGTGTTCCGTCTCATCCATAAGGTACCCATATGATCGCTTTTCCCGTTTCCTCGGTAGGCTTGCGGGCGCCTAGCCGGAAGCCTTGTAAGGCCGCCCGAAGGGTACCTTATAGATAAGACGGAGCACTAGAGGCCGATGCGGATTGCTGACACGCCATGAACGAGGTCACCATCGTCGAAGTGGGCCGGGAGGCGCTGTTTATCATACTGAAAACGGCGGGTCCGATCATGCTCTCGGGTTTGATCATCGGCCTCATCATCGCCTTGTTCCAGGCGCTGACCACCATTCAGGAAATGACCCTCACTTTCGTTCCGAAAATCCTCGTGATCTTCGTCGCCATCATCGTGTTTCTGCCGTTCATGATGACGACCGTTGTCGAATTTGCCCAGCGATTGTTCGACCGCATGATCGCTCTTGGCTGACCAGGGAAATTAGCCGGCTATGTTGCAGGAACTCCTCAGCCTCAACATTTTCGGTTTTTTCCTGATTTTTGCCCGTGTCGGAGCAACGTTCATGCTGTTGCCGGGATTCAGCGCCGCTTTTGTCAGTTTTCCCATACGGCTGCAAATGGCCCTGGCCATTAGTTTCTTGCTGGCGCCGGTGTTGATGGACAGCCTGCCGGTCCTGCCGGCGACGCCGGCGGAGCTTGGTTTGCTGTTTCTTGGGGAAAGCACGGTCGGAATTTTACTGGGAGTTCTGTCCCGTATCATCATGGGAGCCCTGCAAACCATGGGTACCCTTACCGCCTATTTCTCCTCCCTAGCCAACGCCTTCATCCAAGACCCGATTGCCGAGCAGCAGAGTTCGCTCTTCGCCGGTTTTCTGAGCACCATGGGCTTGCTGTTGATTTTCGCCACCGGCATGCATCACCTGATGCTGAAGGCCTTGGTCGATAGTTACTCCCTCTTTGCCCCCGGCGAGGCGCTTCCCTTTACGGACTTCTCGTATCTTGTCGCCCGCCGGGTCATGGACAGCTTCCGCCTCGGCGTGATGCTGGTGTCGCCGCTGATGATTACCGGCATCACCTACTATATCGGTCTCGGATTGCTCGGGCGGCTGATGCCGCAACTGCCGGTTTTTTTCTTCGGCCTTCCGATCCAAATCACCATGCAGATCGCGGTATTGATGATGACGCTATCAACGGCAATGATGGTGTTTCTGTCACGGTTTGAAGATGCCTTTTCAGGGTTTCTAGTTCCTTAGCAGGTACGTCATGGCCGATGAAGACGATGCATCGAAAACAGAACAACCGACCGGTAAAAAACTAGGTAAGGCCCGCGAAAAGGGAAACGTCGCCCAGTCGCAGGAAATCAAGACCTGGTTCATCCTATTGGGCGGGGCCTTTGGCTTGGTACTGTTCGTGCCCGGCATGATGCGGGACGTCAGACTATTGGGCATAACGTTCATCGAAACCGCGCATGCCATTCCCTTCGATTTCGAGCATCTTCGTCTCATGTTGTCGGAGGTGATGCTGGAAATGGGTTTGATCGTGGCGCCAATGTTCGCGCTTCTGATGTTTATGGCCATTGTCGGCAATATCGGTCAGGTAGGATTATTGTGGACGACGGAAAAATTGAAACCGGATCTGTCCAAGTTCAACATCTTAAAGAACGCCAAGCAAAAGATGTCGCTTTCCGCGTTGGTGGAATTTGCCAAGGGAATTCTCAAGCTTCTCGTTGTTTCGGTGGTCGCGTTCGGGTTGGTGGTGCCGCAGTTGGACGACATCACCCTGTTTCCGACCATGGAGTTGAGTCAATTGCTCGAACGTCTCCATTTGATCGTCATCTGGTTGGTCATAGGCACCTTGGCGGTGCTGACGGTCATTGCCATCCTCGACTACGTTTACCAGAAGTATAAATTCACCAAAGACATGAAAATGACCAAGCAGGAAGTGAAAGACGAACACAAGGCGGCGGAAGGCGATCCCCAGATCAAGGCCCGTATCCGCAGGCTCCGTGTCGAGCGTTTTCAGCAGCGCATGATGGCTGCCGTTCCCGAGGCCGACGTGGTGATCACCAACCCGACCCACTACGCCGTCGCCTTGGTGTACAAGATGGAGGAAATGCCGGCGCCGAAACTGGTGGCCAAAGGCATGGATTCGCTCGCCCAGCGCATCCGCGCGGTGGCCGAGGAACACGAGGTTCCGGTAGTCGAAAACCCGCCATTGGCGCGCCTCCTTTACGCGGCGGTGGAGGTGGGCGAGGAAATTCCGCCCGAACACTACCAGGCCGTGGCCAAGATTATCGGCTATGTCATGCGCATGAGAGGCGATTTGCCGGCAGAGCCGCCAGCGCCGCCAGCGCCGCCGGGACCTTAGAAAAGCGTGGGGAATCGATTGACCACACAACCGGCGGAATCGACAACCGAGGGAAAATCCGGGAATCCATTCGCCGGCAAGACGGTGTTTTGGCGGCGCCCGTCGGCTTGGGCCGCGGTATCCGCCGGACTGGCCCTGACGGCGCTGATCCTTTGGTTGCCGCCGGGAAGCGCTTTCGTCGAGGGGGGGCTTATGGTCCTCGCCTTTTTGGCGCTTCTCGGGTTTGCCTGGGCCTGGAGCCGCTCGCGGGCACAAAGTCATGTGGCCGATCTGCTTTTGGCCGCCGCCGAGGAAAATCCGGAAGCGCGCTTTATCACCGCCGCCGACGGTTCTTTCATGTACGCCAACGCCGCCTTTCACCGGCTGTTCGCGCTGGCGGTGTCCGTGGATGACATCGCCGCCATCCTGAACGGCGGCGAGGATGCCGCTGAAACCTTTGCCCGTTTGCGCGCCGGCGCTTCATCCGGCGTCGCCGAGGTGGCCGAGGTTTCCTTATCGATGCCCTCGGGCGGCGTCGAATGGCGGCGCATTTCCGTTCATCCGCTCAGCGGATACCAGGGCTGCGCCCTGTGGCGGGCCGAGGACATCACCGCGCGCCGCGAAATGGATGCCATTCGCCGCCACGAAGAAGAAATGCTGGCTGATTTTCTCGACAACCTGCCGGCGGGATTTTTCTCGGCCGACGCCGCCGGGCGCATCCTTCATGCCAATAATACCTTGGCCGAATGGCTGGGTGTGTCGGTCGGAGACATGCTTTCCCGGGGGATGTGTTTCGCCGACTTCGTGATCGCCTCGGAACAGGCGGCGGGCGGCGGGTCGGACAGGCGCGGCAAGCAAGAACATGGCAACGTCACACTGAAAACGGTGGACGGAACCACCTTCCGGGCCTGTCTGGTCCAGTCCGAACGGCTCCGCGCCGGCGGCGAGATGGCCTACAGCCGCTCGATCGTCCTCAAAAACCTGTCCTGGCGCGACGATATCGAGGCCGGCGCCCTGACCCCGGAACAACGGCTGCACTGGCTGTTCGACGAAGCGCCGGTGGCAATCGTGCTCCTCGACCTGCATGGAAACGTCGGCGATTGCAACCGTGCCTTTCTCAGATTGCTGGGCGTCCACCGGGAAGCGGTGGTGGGGCGGCCCTTTTCCGACCGCTTGGCCAAGGAAGACCGCGGCGACGCGGCGGCGCAGCTCTCCAAGGTGGTCATGGGCATCATGCGGGCGGCGGTCCTGGAGGTGCGCATGCCCGCCGCCGGCGAGCGCCAGGTTGTCGCCTCCCTTTTCGCCAGCCGCATGGAGGACGATCAGGGCGAGGTTTCGAGTCTTGTGCTGCACTTCATCGACACCACCGAGCAGAAGAACCTTGAAGTCCAGTTCGCCCAGTCCCAGAAAATGCAGGCGGTGGGCCAGCTTGCCGGCGGCGTGGCGCATGACTTCAATAACCTGCTGACCGCCATGATCGGGTTTTCCGATCTGCTGCTTTGCCGCCATGGGCCCGACGATCCGTCCTTCGCCGACATCATGCAAATCAAGCAAAACGCCAACCGGGCGACCAATCTTGTCCGTCAGCTGCTTGCCTTTTCCCGCCAGCAGACCCTGAAACCGGTGATCCTTGATCCCACCGACGCGCTGTCTGAATTGTCCAACCTTCTCGGCAGGCTGATCGGCGAAAACATCGAGTTGGAAATGGAGCCGGGCCGGGATTTATGGGTCGTGCTGGTCGACCGGGGTCAGTTCGATCAGGTCATCATCAACCTGGCGGTCAACGCCCGCGACGCCATGCCTGGCGGCGGCAGGTTGACCGTCCGCACCCAGAACATCGCCGTCGACGAAACGGTGCAACGCGGCCACGAGGTAATGCCGGGGGGTGACTACGTGCTGATCGAGGTCATGGACACCGGCGTTGGCATCTCCAAGGAGAACATCGGGCGCATTTTCGAGCCTTTCTTCTCGACCAAGGATGTGGGTGCGGGCACCGGCCTTGGCCTGTCCACGGTTTACGGCATTGTCCACCAGACCGGCGGCTTCATCTTCGTTGACAGCGGCCCGGGCGAGGGCACCAGCTTCTCTATTTATTTGCCCCGCTACGAGGAGGAGGCCGGCGAGGATTTCGCCCGCCCGCAAGACCGGGTGGAAACGGCGGCGCGTCCGCCCAAGCCTCCGTCGCCACTCGGCGAGGACGTCGACATGGGGGATCTGACCGGCGCCGGCACCGTGCTTCTGGTCGAGGACGAGGACGCAGTGCGCATGTTCGGCGCCCGCGCGCTACGCAACAAAGGCTATCGGGTGTTGGAAGCCAGCGACGGCGAAGCGGCGCTCGATGTCATCAACTCGACGGGCGAAACGATAAATCTGATCATCAGCGACGTGGTGATGCCGGGAATGGACGGCCGCACCCTGATCCAGCTGGTGCGCCAGGAGATGCCCGAAGTCAAACTCATTCTCATGTCCGGCTACGCGGAGAACAGTCTCGTCGAGGACATCGGCAACGATCCGACCATCCGTTTCCTGGCCAAGCCCTTCAGCCTCAAGGAGCTGGCCGGCACGGTCAAGGAGGTGATGAGTGGCTAGACCCTATGTCCGATTTTCCAGGACCACCTCGGATTGCCCTGGAAGAAACCGCGTTGAAGGTGGACGCGGCCTGGGGGAATGCCCTACAAGAATGAACTCGGAACATCCAGTCCCAATTCGGTCCCAACTTCGGCTATGGCGGGCAGGGGTGCTTCTCAAGCCATTGAAATTAAATAAGGATGGAAGGGAGAAACAGCGATGCCAACGGTTCTGATTACCGGCGCCAATCGCGGAATTGGCTTTGAGTTCGCGCGCCAATACGCCGACGACGGTTGGCGGGTCATTGCCACCTGCCGAGATCCCGCCAACGCCGGCGAATTGTCCGCCTTGGGCGGCGACATCGAGGTCCACGGTCTCGACGTCACCGACCACGTCCGGATTCAGGCCCTGGCCAATTCGCTTAAACGATCGGCCATAGATCTGCTGCTCAGTAACGCCGGCATTTCCGGTCCGCGCCCGAACCCGTTCGGCGGCATCGATTACCAATCGTGGACGGAGGTGCTCTCGGTCAACGCCATGTCGCCGCTGAAGTTGTGCGAATGCTTCGTCGATCACGTGGCGCGGAGCGATTTCAAACGGGTCATCGCCGTGACCAGCAAGATGGGCAGCATCGCCGATAACAACTCCGGCGGTTCCTACATCTACCGCTCATCGAAGACGGCGCTGAACGCGGTGATGAAGAGCCTGTCGGTGGAACTGGCGTCGCGCCGCGTCATCGTCGCGATGCTGCACCCCGGCTGGGTCAAGACCGACATGGGCGGGCCCGGCGCCTTGATCGAGGCGAGGACGAGCGTCGCCGGCATGCGCCAGGTCATCGCCGGCCTCAAGCTCGATGATTCGGGCGGTTTCTTCAATTATGACGGCGCCGGAATCCCCTGGTAGGGGGCGGTGTTTTTTAACGCGGAGGACGCGAAGGAAACTGACGGAAAACTAAGCTGAAGTTCCAGGGAATCGCGCAAGGAAGTCACTGAACCATAACATCCTTGGGCAGACGCGATAGCGGGTGTTGGCGGTAAATACCCAAACATGCCAACTAATAGTCCAGAAATTCAACGGCTTGTGCGCGCCGAACCTTGGAACTTCAGGCTAAGCGAAGCGATTACATTCGATCGGAAAATGCTCTCTCATGTCCGATTTCAAGGTACCGGACAGAGTTTTCCGTCCACCGGCTTGGCCGGTGTCGATGTTTCAGTGTAGCCGACGCGCACGGCTGGAGGCGAGA
>DUZD01000133.1 GCA_013349695.1 Rhodospirillaceae bacterium | reverse complement strand
CTGTGCTCAAAGCTCACAAAAAGTCCGCGTCTAGTAATAAGAAAAAATCCGCGTCTGATAATAAGAAAATGTTTAAATCTATTAATGAGAAAATAATGCCTTGTCTATCCGGCAAAGACGGCGGAGATATCCAAATTGCCTACGCCGTCGTAAAATCATTGTGCAATAAAATTATGGGGCTGTCCCAGATAACGCCGTTAGGTGTTATGAGGGATGGCATGAGAAAGAGTCGGTTAAGCAAGGTGAAACAGGGTCGTCTGATCGAGCATTTTGTAGCGGGGACGACGGCCCGTTGCGCGGCGTCGCTTGTTGGCGTCAATCGCAAAACGGCGGCATATTATTTTCATCGTCTGCGAGAAATCATCGCCTATCACCTTGAGCAGGAGTCCGACAGGGTTGTCGGTGGCGAGATCGAAGTGGACGAGTCCTATTTTGGTGGTAGCCGCAAAGGAAAGCGGGGCCGTGGCGCTGCGGGAAAAGTCCCGGTTTTCGGGCTGTTGAAGCGTGGGGGCAGGGTTTACACGAAGATCATTCAGGATGCCCGGTCCGACACCTTGATGCCCATCATCCAACGGAAAGTTGTTCCTGACAGCATCGTTTATTCCGACGGCTGGAGAGGCTACAATGCGTTGGATGTTTCGGACTTCAAGCACTTTCGGATCAACCACTCCAAGCTCTTTGCAGACAAGAAGAACCACATCAACGGTATCGAGAATTTTTGGAATCAGGCGAAGCGTCACATGCGGAAATTCAACGGGGTTCCCAGGGAGCATTTTCCACTGTTTTTGAAGGAATGTGAGTGGCGATTTAACAACCCCAATCCGCAGATGCAAATGATGCAGATAAAACAGTGGGTTAGAGAGTTTTTGGCTTAGTTATCTGGGACAGCCCCTAAAGTATAATTAAGAAAGGGGCGGTAAGGCTCTGAAAACACGGATGGAAATGGAAAAAGGACCATCATCGGAATGAAGGGGCGGCAAGGCTCTGAAAACGCGGATGGAAAATACCCCAAGATGACCGTTATCCGGGACAGCCCCTTAAGAAATTGGTTTTAGAACAACAACTGCCGGAAAAGTCATGGGATCGGAAGTCATGCGCTTTAAAAGTCACCAATCCAGCGGCCACGGGAACAGGGCGCTCGCCGCCGCTCTGTTGTTGTTGGCGGCATCGTTTCTGTCCTCTTGCATGGAGGAGCGCGCCGAGGAAGCGCCGGAGCCTGTCGAAGTGCAATCGCCGGCCCTGTTTGGCGATGGCGGCATCCTCGGCGCCTTGAGAGAAGAACCCGTCACCACCATCGGGGTCAACAGCTTCCTGTGGCGGGCCTCGCTCGACACCATTTCCTTCATGCCGGTGAGTTCGGCCGATCCTTTCGGGGGAGTGATCATCACCGATTGGTTTTCGCCCCGCGAAACGCCGAATGAACGCTTCAAGGTGAATGTCTATATCCTTGGCCGGGCGCTGCGCGCCGACGGCATTCGGGTGGCGGTTTTCCATCAAGTTCAAAGTGACAATGACTGGCGGGATATTGGCATTGATGCCAAGGTCGGGACGAAAGTCGAAGACGCCATCCTGACCAGGGCGCGGCAGCTTAGACATGAAACCATGCGCAAATAATCCACGGGCGCGGGCGGGAAAAATTCATGTCGCGATATAACTTCAAGCAAATCGAGGCCAAATGGCGGGGCATTTGGGAAGAGCGCGGCTCATTCAGCGTCCTCGAAGAGGAAGGGCGGCCCAAATACTACGTCCTTGAGATGTTCCCCTACCCGTCCGGGCGCATTCATATGGGGCATGTTCGCAACTATACCTTGGGCGACGTGATCGCGCGGTATAAGCGGGCCCGCGGATTCAACGTGCTCCACCCGATGGGCTGGGACGCTTTCGGTTTGCCCGCCGAGAACGCCGCCATCGAGCACCGGGTCCATCCCGCCCGGTGGACGGCGGAAAACATCTCGGCCATGCGGCGTCAACTCAAAACCATGGGCCTGTCCTATGACTGGAGCCGGGAATTGGCCACCTGCGATGCCGATTATTACCGCTTCGAGCAGAAAATGTTCCTGGATTTCCTTGAAGAGGGGCTGGTCTATCGCCAGGAGTCCTGGGTCAATTGGGACCCCGTCGAGAATACCGTTCTCGCCAACGAACAGGTGATCGACGGCAAGGGCTGGCGGTCCGGGGCGGAAGTGGAACGCCGCCGCCTTGCCCAGTGGTTCCTCCGCATCACCGCCTTCGCCGATGAATTGCTCGACGACCTGAAATCTCTTGAACGCTGGCCGGAGCGGGTCCGCCTGATGCAGGAGAACTGGATCGGCCGCTCGGAAGGGGCGCGCATGGCCTTCGAATTGGCCGGACGGAGCGATCGTCTGGAAATCTACACGACGCGCCAGGACACCATTTTCGGCGCTTCGTTTTGCGCCATCGCCGCCAACCATCCGCTCGCCCGGGAACTGGCCAAGGCGAACCAGGGCCTCGCCGCCTTCATCGACCAATGCCACCAGCTCGGGAGCAGCGAAAAAGCCATTGAAACCGCCGAAAAGAAGGGGTTTGACACCGGTGTCAGGGCCAGGCATCCGTTTATCGAGGGCCGGGAGCTTCCTGTTTTTGTCGCCAACTTCGTGCTTTTGGAGTACGGCACCGGGGCCATTTTCGGCTGTCCTGCACACGATCAGCGCGACCTCGATTTCGCCCGCAAATACAAACTCGACGTCATTCCCGTCGTCGCTCCGCCGGACGTCGATCCGGCGTCCTTCGTTATCGGCGAGGAGGCCTACACGGGCGACGGGGTTCTGATCAATTCGCACTTCCTCGATGGCCTGTCGGTGGAAAAAGCCAAGGCGGAAACCGTCAACCGTCTCGAAGCCGCCGATGCCGGCGCCGGGGCGGTCAATTATCGTCTGCGCGATTGGGGTGTTTCCCGGCAACGCTACTGGGGCTGCCCGATCCCGGTGGTCCACTGCGGCGATTGCGGCACGGTTCCGATCCGCGAAGAAGATCTGCCCGTTGTCCTTCCCGATGACGTCGACCTGACGGCGGCGGGGAATCCGCTGGAAATCCACCCGACATGGAAGAATGTGGATTGTCCCAACTGCGGCAAGCCGGCGCTAAGGGAAACCGATACGTTCGACACCTTCTTCGAATCCTCCTGGTATTTCGCCAGGTTCTGCTCACCCCATGCCGAAACCGCCTTTTCCCGGCAAGCCGTCGATTACTGGCTGCCGGTGGACCAGTATATCGGCGGCATCGAACACGCGGTGCTGCATCTCCTTTACTCGCGGTTCTTCACTCGCGCCTTGCGCCAATGCGGATATCTGGGCATCAAGGAACCCTTCGCCGGCCTGCTGACCCAGGGGATGGTCTGTCATCGGACCTACCAAACCGCCGATGGCGAATGGGTGTTTCCCGACGATGTCAGCCATCAAGACGCCGGCACGCCGGTGCGGGCCGGCGACAACGCGCCGGTCACGGTCGGGCGGGCGGAAAAGATGAGCAAGTCGAAAAAGAATATCGTCGATCCGGCCACCATTATCGACTCTTACGGCGCCGATACGGCGCGCTTGTTCATGCTTTCCGACAGCCCGCCCGACAGGGATCTTGACTGGACGGAATCAGGCGTTGACGGGGCCTGGCGTTTTCTCAATCGTTTGTGGCGATGCGTTACTCAACCGCGGGTAAAATTCCCTGCTCCCGGGGCTCCCAAGCCCGAGTTTCCTTCAGCCCCCGCCGAAGAAGCGCACCGGGCCATTCACAAAGCCGTTTTCGCCGTATCCGGCGACTTGGAGCGGTTCCATTTCAACAAGGCCGTCGCCCGGATTCGGGAATTGACCAATTTGCTGGAAGACCTGAAGGGAAACCGGGACGATACCGCCTGGGTCCTTCGTCTCGGGTTTGAGGCGGTGGTCCGTTTGATCGGCCCGATGACGCCGCACTTGGCCGAGGAACTTTGGCAACGGCTTGGCCACGAATGCCCGCTGGCGGATACGCCCTGGCCGGAGGTCGATGCGAGCTTGCTTGTCGATGCCAGCGTCACCGTCGCCGTTCAGGTCAACGGCAAACTGCGCGGTACCGTGCGATTGCCCAAAAACTGCGAGCGCGAGGCGGCGGAAAAGGCGGCCCTGGCATTGCCGAAGGTCGACGCCGCCATCGCCGGCAAGCCCGTTCGCAAAGTCATCGTGGTTGCGGATCGGGTGATCAATGTCGTTCTTTAGATCGTTTGTTTTGCTGGTTTCCTTGGCGGTTGTCGGCGGCTGTGGATTCCGCCCCCTTTACGGCGGCGGCCAGGCAGGCGGCATGTCCGCCAATCTGGCTACCATCCAGATCCAGCCGATTGCCGAGCGTACGGGTCAGTTGCTTCACAATCACCTCCTCGATCTTCTCAATCCCAAGGGCCGTCCCACGGCTCCCCGGTATCAACTGCGGGTGAGCTTGCAGGAATCCGTCGAAAAATTGGTGGTCCGCAAGAACGCCTTCGCGACCCGCGCCAACTTTTACCTGTCGGCAAAGGTACGGCTCTACCCTATCAACAACGGCAAGATTAATCTGAACGAACCTCATTTCTCCGCGGAAATCCAGACCGTCAGCAGTTACAACATCATGAATGCCGAGTTTGCCACTTTGATGACGGAAAAGGATGCCAAGTCCAGAGCCGCCCGGCGGACCGCCATTGATATTCGAACCCGTCTGAGCATTTTCTTTTTGCAGGCGCAAGCGGCGGCGCAAAAGACCGGCAAGTGAAGATCACCGGCCATGGCATCGAAAGTTTTCTCCGCCGGCCGGGCGCGGAAGTCATTTGCGTCTTGGTTTACGGACCCGACCAAGGACTGGTGCGGGAACGGACCGATACCCTGGTCCGAACCGTGTCCGGGAATATAAACGACCCTTTCCGCGTCGTCGAGTTGAGCGGCGGCGACTTGACCACCGATCCCCGGCGCCTGGCCGACGAGGCGGCGGCTTTGGCCCTTACCGGTGGCCGCCGCGTTGTCCGGGTGCGCGACGCCGGCGAGGCTATGGCCAAGGTCTTCGAGGCCTTTCTCGGCGATCCCGAGGTAGACGCCCTGGTGGTTGTCGAAGCCGGCGAGTTGGGGCCGCGCTCGTCCTTGCGCGGGCTCTGCGAGCGGGCCGCCAACGCCGCCGCCCTGGCCTGCTACGGCGACGACGGCGACAGTCTCCGGCAAGTGATCGCCGAATCCCTTGGCCGCCACGGCTTGCGGGCGTCCGGGGATGCCCTGGCCTTTCTTGCCGCCAACCTGGGTAGCGATCGTTTGGCGACGCGCAGCGAGCTGGACAAGCTGGCCCTTTACAAAGGCGAACCGGGCACGGTCGAGCTGGACGATGCCGTCGCCTGCGTCGGCGACAACGCCGCCATGACCATGGATGCCATCATCCACGCCGCCGGCTGTGGCGAGCAAGCGGAACTTGACCGGACGCTCGCCCGGGCTTTTTCGGAGGGCGTTCAGCCGGTCGGGATTTTAAGGGCAACCGCGCGCCATCTGCAGCGCCTGCATTTGGCCTCCGCCATGCTCGCCGCCGGCTGCTCTCCCGATGAGGCCATGAAAGCTTTGAAGCCGCGGGTGTTTTTCAAGTTTACCGGCCGTTTCCGCGATCAGTTGCGGCGCTGGTCCACTCGCCGCCTAGCCGACGCTCTGGACCTTGTCACCGAGGCCGAGCTCCTTTGCAAAACCTCGGGTCTGCCCCCGGAGGTCATTTGCGGCCGCGCTCTTTTACGCATCTCGCAAGAGGCGCGAACGGGTGGATCCCGGCGTTGATCCGCTGGCCACTAGAAAACTACGCCAAACTTGCTTCGCAAAACCGAACGCAACGTCGAGGCGGAAGAGCTTGAGGCTCGCGGCAAGCCGATCCGCGCTCGGCATGCCGAGAAGAACCCGTAACACCGGATCCGGCCCTACCGTGATGACTACAACGATCAGCGTGGCGGTCTCTCACGACGACCACAGAAAGCCAACCCTTAACACAAACGGACCTTGCGGCAGGTGTGAAATCCCGCACCGAGAGCTAAGGTCTTAGAGTTAAGGTCTTGACAAGATAGAAGCATCTGATCATAATGCGAATGACACGCAATATTAATTCTACTTTTGTTTGTCTATATAAAAAGGATGTCCCGATGTCTGGCATCTCCCTATCACAAGCAACCCGGTCATATCATTCGCCCGGTATCGACGAGACGGCCGAGCCGATCGGCCAAGCCGTCCCCGGCGAGGAGCTGGCGCGGCGGCTGCAAGACCGCCATGGGCATTTAGACATCCGTCAACTGCTCGCCGCCGTGATCCGGGATGAATTTCCCGGCCACGTCGCCGTTTCCACGTCATTCGGGATCGAGGCGGCGGTGTTGCTTGCCATGGTCGCCAAAATCGACCCGGCGACGCCGGTAATTTTTCTCGATACCGGTCTGTTGTTGGAGGAAACCCTGGCTTACCGCGACGTCTTGCAATCGCATCTAGGTCTCAAGGACGTCCACACGTTGAGCCCCGGTCCGTCGGACCTCAAAGCTTTCGATCCGGAACGGATCTTGTCTAACGACAATTACTGCTCTCTGCTCAAGAAGCAGCTTCTCGGCAAGGCGTTGCGGGGATTCGACGCCTGGATAAACGGCTGCAAACGTTTTCACGGCGGCGAAAGGTCGCGGCTGGCGGTCTTTGAATTCGTCGATGGCCAGATCAAGATCAACCCTCTTGCCGCCTGGTCGCCGGCTCGCGTCGAGGCTACTTTCAGGGAACTGATGCTTCCCCTCCACCCCTTGGCCGAAAAGGGAGACACCTCGGTCGGATGCGCCGCGTGCGCAAGCCTAGCGGGCTCGGCGAAGATATCCGCGCCGGCCGCTGGGCGGGACGGGAAAAGACCGAATGCGGCATCTACTAGGCGCCATGGTTGGCCTAGGTGATCCGAGGATCGTCCCGCACATATTGAACTGCCCTTGCTACATCGCTTAACTAAGGATTTAGCAATGCAAAAAAACCGTTATTACGAAGATCAAATTAATAGTCCGTTACGCAACACAAGCATCGGCGGATATGCCGAGACCGCCTTTTTCCTTATTGCCACGATTGTGGTATTGCTGGCATGCAGATGGCTGGTTATCTTTGAAAAAAGTGTGCTGCAACGGCACCGCTGGTTGCGTACTGGAGTTTTTAAATACCTCTCCGAAGGCTCCATCGGCCTGATGTGCGCCATCAGAAAATTCAAGCCGGAACGGGGTTTCCGCCTTGCTATTCACGCCATGTGGTGGATCAGGGTGAAAATCCAGGAGTTCATCTTGAACTCGTGGTCCTTGGTTCGAGCCGGATCATTGGCCACTAAGAAGTAGCTCTTCTGGAACTTACGCCGGATCAAGGCAAAGCTGGGCATCTACGAAGATCACGACCTCAATGACGGCCAAATCCATGAGATGGCTAAAATGCTCTTTC
>DUZD01000199.1 GCA_013349695.1 Rhodospirillaceae bacterium | reverse complement strand
CCTTGAGCCGGGTATCCACGCGGTTGATGCCGAGCGCGGGGCCCGTGGATGGCCGGATCAAGTCCGGCCATGACGACGGAAGGGAGGATGGTGATTCATTTATTCTGTTACGGTCACTAACACCACTTGGAGTTTGATTTGCTCTGATCATTCCGCCGCGGACCGAGGGTAACCGGAACCGGTGAGCGTCTTTGGGTGTGGCTACCTTATCTCCGCCGGACATAACCCCAGACCGGCGATGACTGACGAGGGGGGGGGCTTAAAAGTTTACGGGGCCGGTTTCGCCGGCTCCGTAAATTTTTGGTGCTCCATTTCGCTTGCCCTTGCCAAGGCGCGTCGCCAAGCGCCCGCGTTCCGCGAGGCCGGCGGCGCCTCGCCGCCGCCGGCGGGGATCACGCAATGTTTATTGGCCACCAAGGCGGCGCCAGCTAAAATAGGCAAGGAGATTTGCGGGGGCTTCCGGCCGGGCGCCCTTGGCCCTTGCCTGGAGATGAGCGCGAAAGATGAAGGCGATGACGGATGGAGAGCCCCGGCCGGCGAAATGGCGAATCCCTGCTTGGCGATTCCTGCCGTTGGTTGTGCTCGCCGCCGGCGCCGTCTTTTTTTTCGCTCTCGGGCTGGACGACTACCTGACCTTCGAGGCGCTCAAAAACAACCGTCAACGGCTGCTCGCCCTGATCGCCGATGACGCTGTCTTGGCGGCCTTGTTGTTCATGGCCGTGTACGCGGCGGGGATCGTTTTCCTGCCGCCGTCGGGAACGGTGATGACCCTGGCCGGCGGATTTGTCTTCGGCGCGGCGGCGGCGACCCTCTATGTGGTGGCGGCGGCGACCATTGGGGCGACGGCGCTGTTCCTGGCCGCCAGGCTGTCCCTGGGCGAGATGCTGCACCAGCGCGCCGGCCCCGCCGTCCGCAAGATGGAAGCGGGGTTCCACAAGAGCGAGATGAGTTACATGCTGGTCCTGCGCCTGGTTCCCCTGTTTCCCTTCTGGCTCGTCAATCTGGCGCCGGCGTTCCTCGACGTTCGCCTTCGCACCTTCGTCATCGGCACTTTTTTCGGCATTATTCCCGGCACCGCCGTCTACGCCTATGTCGGTTCCGGTTTGGGGAGCATTTTCGAGACCAGCGAGTCGTTCTCCATCTCCGCCGTGATGACGCCGGAGATCATCGCCGGCCTCACCGCTCTTGCCTTGCTTGCCCTGGTTCCTGTCGCCTACAAGAAAATCAAGGGCGGCGAGCTTTAAGCGGTTAAGCGGCTAGGAAACCCGCATCCATGGCCGACGAGTTGAAAGTGGACATCTGTGTCATCGGCGGCGGCGCCGGCGGCTTGGCGGTGGCGGCGGCGGCGGCGCCGATGGGCGCCTCTGTGGCGTTGATCGAAAAGGCCAAAATGGGCGGCGACTGCCTGAATTACGGTTGCGTCCCGTCGAAGGCGCTGCTCGCCGCCGGGCATGCCGCCGAAAGCGTCCGCCGGGCTGTTCGTTTCGGCGTCGCCGGCGGTCGGCCGGCCGTCGACGCCAAAGCCGTCCATGGTCACGTTCACGGCAGCATCGCCGCCCTCGCCCCGCATGATTCCCAAGAGCGGTTCGAGGGCCTGGGCGTCAAGGTGATCAGGGCGCCGGCCCGCTTCACCGGCCGCCGCCAGGTCGAGGCGGGGGATTTCAGGGTCACCGCCAGGCGGCTGGTCGTCGCCACCGGCTCGTCGCCTTTCGCGCCGCCCATTCCAGGGCTTGAAGGAACGCCCTACTTCACCAATGAAAACATTTTCGATTTGGGCCGAATCCCGAACCATCTGCTGATCGTCGGCGGCGGTCCGATCGGCATGGAAATGGCCCAGGCGTTTCGCCGTCTGGGTGCCGAGGTAACGGTGCTGGAGATGTTCACCATCATGCCCAGGGACGATCCCGAACTGGTCGATGTGGTGCGCGGCCGCCTCGCCGCCGACGGCGTCGATATCCGCGAAGGCGTCAATATTGCCGGGGTGGAGAAGGCCGGCGACGGCGTCCGAATGATCATGCAAACGGACGGCGTCGAAACCAAGGTCGAGGGCAGCCACCTGCTGATCGCCGCCGGCCGGCGCGCCAATGTCGGCGGACTCGACCTGGAAAAGGCCGGCATCGCGTATTCGCCGAAAGGCATCGAAGTGGACGCCAGGTTGCGCACCAGCAATAAAAAAATCTTCGCCATCGGCGACGTCGCCGGCGGCTTCCAGTTCACCCACGTCGCCGAGTACCACGCCGGCATCGTCATCCGCAACGCTCTGTTCCGCATTCCGGCCAAGGCCAAAACCGGGGCCGTGCCCTGGATCACCTACACCGATCCGGAACTGGCCCAGGTCGGCCTGACCGAGGAACGGGCGAAAGAGCGCCACGGTGAAATCCGCGTCCTGCGCTGGCCCTTCGCCGACACCGCCCGGGCCCGCACCGAAGGCGAAACCGACGGACTGGTCAAGGCGATCACCAGCCGCAAGGGCCGAATCCTCGGCGCCGGCATCGCCGGTCCCAGGGCGGGAGAACTGATCCACATTTGGGTCCTGGCGATGAGCAACAATCTCAAGATCGGCGCCTTGGCCGGCATGATCGCTCCCTATCCAACCTTCGGCGAGGCCAGCAAGCGCGCCGCCGGCGGTTTCTTCACCCCCCTCCTGTTTAGCGAACGGGCCCGCAAAATCGTCCGCGCTCTCAGCCTGTTCGGCTGAGCGTTGCCTTATGATTCCTGTTGCCATATGCTAGGCTGTTTTCCGCCGGTGATGTAACCTGTTCATCATGCCGGAAAGGTGGCCCCACCGTCCGTCGTTCGTGTCGAGCCTGTCGGCGCGCTTGCTTGTGCTGACGGTGTTCTTTGTCTTGCTCGCCGAATTCCTGATCTACGCGCCGTCCATCTCCCGTTTCCGCAAAGTCTATCTGGAAGAGCACGTGGCTTCGGCACATTTGGCGGCGTTGGCGCTGCAAGCAACGCCGGACAACATGGTGAGCCAGGACCTGGAGCGGGAACTGCTGTTTCACGCCGGCGCTTACGGGGTCGTCTTGAAAAAGCCCGAGCGGCGGATGCTGGTCCTGAGCGGGACCATGCCCTCGCGAGTGGAAATAACCTTCGATCTTAGCCGGGGTAATTTCGTCATGTGGATCCGTGACGCTTTCGAGGCCCTGGTCCAGAATGAAAACCGGGTCATGCGGGTGATCGGCATCTCTCCCAAGGATCCAGGGGTCGTTGTCGAGGTGGTGATGGACGAAGAACCCATGCGCCAGGCGATGATTGGCTTTTCGGCGCGCATCCTACAGCTTTCCATCGTCATTTCGCTGATCACCGCCAGCCTTGTCTACTTGAGCCTGCAATGGCTGATGGTCCGTCCCATGGGCCGCATCACCCGCGGCATGACCGCGTTCCGCGACAATCCCGAGGACGCTTCCAGGTCCATCCTCGCCAGCTCCCGCTCCGACGAGATCGGCATCGCCCAGCGGGAACTGGCGGTGATGCAAAACGAGCTGCGGGCGGCCTTGCGGCAGAAGACGCGTTTGGCGACCCTGGGCACGGCGGTGGCCAAGATCAACCATGACCTTCGCAACAGCCTGGCGACGGCGATGCTGGTTTCCGACCGGCTGGCCGACATTGACGACGCGGAAGTGCAACGACTGAAGCCGAGGCTTTCCGAGGCCATCGACCGCGCCGTCAACTTGTGCGGTCTAACGCTCGATTACGTCGGCAGCGGCGCCCTCGAGCTGCGGCCAAGCCACTTCCACCTTCAGGAATTGATCACCGAGGTGGGAGCGGCGCTCAAATCGAGGCAGTCGCCGGAAGGCCGGCTCGAATGGCAAAACACCGTTGATTTTGAACTCGACCTCCAGGCCGACCGCGCTCAGCTTTTCCGCGTCCTCAACAATCTCTGCCGCAACTCGCAACAAGCCGGCGCCACCAAGGTGTGGATCAGCGCCGGCAAAGATAACGGGCGCATCTTCATCGATATTGCCGATGACGGTCCCGGCCTGGCGGCGAAAGCAAAAGAGCGGCTTTTTCAGCCTTTTACCGGCTCGGCGCGTAAAGGCGGAACCGGTCTCGGCCTGGTCATTGTCCGCGACATCATGCGCGCCCACGGCGGCGAGATTTCCTTGCTCGAAAGCGGCGCAAAGGGAACCACCTTCCGCCTGGAACTGCCGGAACGGCGCCAAGTCGACGACAGCGGGAAAATTCGGTGACAGCATACTTAATTCGTAATTTGCGTTTCCGGCAACGGACAGGGAGGGTAATCGCGCAATCCCCGATATTGGAATTAAGTATGCTGTCACCGAATTTCCTCGAACTTCCCAAGGCGGCGGCAATGACCTTGCTCAGGCTCTTCTTCGTCGCCCAATGCCTTTTTATGGCGGCGGCATCGCCCGTCCTGGCGGCGCCGAAGGCGGAACCGTGGCAACGCTGGACGGCCCATGATCCGGCCTCCGCCCTGGTCGTCGACCATGGCCCCTGGCAACGGTTTCTGGAAGCTTACGTCGTTGGCGGCGATGACGGCGTCAACCGGGTTGCCTACGGACGTATCCCGGCCAAGGACAAAGCCGTGCTGGAGGGGTATATCGACCGCCTGGCCGCCGTCCCCGTCAGCAACCTCGGCCGCCCCGAACAACTTGCTTTTTGGATCAACCTTTACAACGCCCTGACCCTCAAGGTGGTCCTCGATCACTATCCGGTCGCAAGCATCCGCGACATCGACATCTCGCCGGGCCTCTTGGCCGACGGACCTTGGGGCAAAAAACTGCTAGAGGTGGAGCGCTTCCCTGTCAGTCTCGACGATATCGAACACCGAATCCTGAGGCCCATCTGGAAGGATCCGCGGATTCATTACGTCGTCAACTGCGCGGCGATCAGTTGCCCCAACCTGCCGGCAACGGCTTTCACCGCCGCCAACGCCAAGGCCCTGCTGAACGCCGCGGCGCGGGCCTATGTCAATCACCGGCGCGGCGCCAGCATCGACAACGGCCGGCTCATCGTATCCAGCATCTACGACTGGTACATGGCCGATTTCGGCGGCGGCGTGGAAGGAGTTCTCGACCATCTCCGGCGCTACGCCGAAGCGGACCTGAAAGCGCGTCTCCGGGGCATCACCGGCATCGCCGGCGACGTTTACGACTGGGCGTTGAACGAGGCCAGATAGCCGCCGCGCGGACTTTCGCCGGGCGGCGCGCCGCTCAGTCTCCAAACGCCACGCCTTGGCGGCGCGGATCCGCTCCTCCCGTCAACCCTTCGCCGGTGACCGCGATGCCGTGCAGGCCGCTGATCAAGGGTTCGATCCTGATTTCGTGGCCGAGCTTCTCCAGCTTTGCTTTCAAGGCGACGAGCGGGGTGTTCCGTTCCAGCTCCGTCACCCCGTTACGATTGCTGAAATTGGCAAGGTTGATCGCTTCCTGGATGTTCAGTTTCCAATCCAGCACCGCGACGATGGTCTTGGCGACGTAACCGATGATCCGCGGTCCGCCGGGCGACCCCACCGCCATCACTATCCGCCCTTGGCCGTCCAACACCAAAGTCGGCGCCATGGAACTCAGCGGCCGCTTGCCGGCGGCGATGCGGTTGATCACCGGCGCGCCGTCCTTGTTGGGCAGCGTGGAAAAGTCGGTCATCTGGTTGTTGAGCAGGAAACCGCGGACCATCAACCGCGAGCCGAAAACGGTTTCGATGCTGGTGGTCATGGAGACGGCGTTGCCGTCGGCGTCGATGACGCTTACATGGGTGGTCGAGAGGCCATGGGCGGCGCCATCGGGGGCGGGTCCGAGACCGGCGCTGACGGCCGGCATTCCCGGCGCGGCGATGCCCAGGCTTTCGGTAAGGGAAATTTCCTTGGCGCGCAATCCCAGGTATCCGGGATCAAGCATCCCGGCGGCCGGCACCGGCACGAAATCGGGATCGGCGATGTAAGTGTCGCGGTCGGCGAAGGCGAGACGGCTGGCCTCGGCGATCAGATGGACGGCTTCCGTCGAGCCCGGCTCTATCGCCGCCAGGTCGAACCGTTGCAGGATGCCGAGAATCTGCAAAGTGGCGATGCCGCCCGCCGAAGGCGGCGGCGCGCCGCAAGCCAGCCAGACCCGGTAGAACAGGCACACCGCTTCGCGTTTTTTCGCTTCATAGCTTGCCAGGTCGCCGACGGTCATGCCGCCGGGGTTGTGCTTGGCGCCGTTGACGGCCTTGACGATGTCCTTGGCGATTGGGCCGTAGTAGAAGGCATCGGCCCCGTGCGCGGCGATGAGGCGCAAGGCTTCGGCCAGGGGTTTGTTGACGAGGAGCGCTCCCGTCGCTTTCGGCTTCCCTTCGGAGGTAAAAAAATAGGCGGCGGTTGGGGCGAAGGATTTGAGATGTTTGTCGCCGGCAACCAACTTGTGCAAGCGCGGCGAGACGGCGAAACCCTTCTCGGCAAGTTCGATGGCCGGCTCGAACAGTTTCGCCCAGGGTAGACGGCCGTGCTCCTTGTGAGCCATTTCGAGGAGCCGGAGGAGGCCGGGAACGGCAACGGAGAGTCCCCCCGGCGCCACGTCGGCGAAAGCCCTGGGCTCGCCGCGACCATCCAGGAACATGTAAGGGCTGGCTGCTTTCGGAGCCGTTTCGCGGCCGTCGTAAACGCTGATATCGCCGCTTTCGGCGGCATAATGCAACATGAACCCACCGCCGCCGATGCCCGACGACTGCGGTTCGACCAGGGTCAATACCATCTGCGCGGCGATGGCGGCGTCGATGACGCCGCCGCCCGAACGCAGGATTTCCCGTCCCGCCCTGGCGGCAAGCGGATGAGCGGCGGCGATCATGTGGCGGTTTCCATGAGCCGGCTCCGGCGGCCATTGCGACACCGGGCCGGAAACGGCGCCGGCCTTTGGCCGCACCTCGCAGGCGTTAACCGCCATCGCCAGGATAGCAACAACAACGACGCGAAAGCACGAAAACGCACGCTTGCGCTTGCCGACCCGCTCAGCCGGATGAGCCATGAAACCCTCCCAATCGGAACCGTTCAAGTTGACGCGGTTGGCGACAAACTAACCTATCATTGGCCGCGCGCAAAGTCGCTCTTACGGCGTTGATCCCGGCCGCGGCCATTGCGGACAAACTCGACCGGGCAATAAAAACCATGAAACCCGTGGTATAGGTTAATGTGATTATTCATAACACTTGCCCGTGATCGCAACGGCGGGAAAAGAGACATGGACTTCACGGCCATATCGGAATCGTTCGGCGCCGGCTGGGTGGTGTGGATGATCGTTTTGTTCGCCGGTGTCATCTTCTGGGCGTTCCGGCCGAAAAACAGGAAACGCCGAGACGAAGACGGCGGCTAGACCCCATGTCCGATCTGGACGTGGGTGACCCGTCTCACTGTATGCAGGTGTCGAGGGTTGCGCCGGATGGTCCGGCGCCGGTGAACGCATGCGTTCACCATGCATAGGAGACGGA
>DUZD01000211.1 GCA_013349695.1 Rhodospirillaceae bacterium | reverse complement strand
GACGATGCGCCAGCATCGACGGCGCGCCTTGCGGGGACTTACGCGGCGCCACCGGCGCCACGGTTCCCCGCAAGCCTGCCGAGGAAACGGGAAAAACGATCGTATGGGCACTTTATAGATAAGACGGAACACTAGATGAGAACCAAGCACTCATGACTTTTTTGGCTTAACTGTTTCCCGGGCGGCGACGGAGCGGGTGATATGAACCGACATTCTCCTGATAGCTCAAAACTCGCGGCGAGTGTACCAACATTTCACCGCCTGGGGAATTTCCGTTCATCCGCAACCACCCGACAACCCCGATTTTGGTGGTTTGATGTCGTTTGGAAGGCCATTTGGCCAAGTCTCCCGCCATTCAGACGCACCTCACCCACCGTTTTCACCTTGCCTCCGATTTCCTCGGTAGGAAATTAAATGCGTATGGTGTCTCACGACTGCTGGTCGAGGAATTCAACGTAAGCCGCCATGGTCGCCTCATATAATGCCTCAATATACAGGCACTATATAGGGCAAGACGCCTGCTTTATCAGTCCCGAAAAACCAAGAAGGTGTCCGGCTCCCGTCCCCCCGCGGAGGCGGGGGCAGGACGGATGCCGGCCTGTCGATCATCGTGGCCGTCCCTGGACTCCCTTACGCGCTCCCTTCCTTGTCCGTGTTCATCGGTGTGCATCCGTGGTTGATTCCCGCCTACCGTCATATTTGTGCGGCAAGACCGCCAAATTCAAGCCACCGATGAACACGGATCGAGGAGCTAGGAATCTAAATGCGTATGATGTCCCCGGAATTTATGAGGGTATGTCACGGCGGCAAGCTCTATGACGGCGATTTCGCCAGCCGTTTGCGGGGCAGCGGAATCTATGCCGATTTGCTCGCCGAACGTTTCCGCCTGGCCTGCAAACGCTTGCGCCTGAACGACGTGCTCGGGGCGCTTACCTCCATCGATGAATTCGTAACGAAGTCCAGTACCCTGATCACTGATACGAGTGGTTCGCGGGACGCTCGAAAAAAACGCGTGTGGGCAGCGCTGGTTCTACTTGGTGCCTTTGAGACGGAGATATCGTTCATATTGTCCGATGTCCAAGAGGTCATACGTGCTCGCTCGGAGCGAGCATTCGCCCATTTGCAACGTTCAGTCGTTGTTGACCAAGCGTTCCGTGAAAAATGGATCGCCGCGTTCAAGAAAGGCGAAGTAGCATGTGAAAAGCTCGGCACCGTTCACCTCCTGCTACATGGGATATGGGCCTTTAAGGTGGACGCCGCTGGGGCGCGCACGGATCTCGTTGAGTCGGACCCAGTTTCCTTGGACACGGAATTGAGCTAACCGAGTGTCCAAGGAGGATCATCTTATGAATGAGATTTTTGAGAAGGATGTTGCTGTTGATGGGCCACGCAATAGCATACGCGAAACTGCGTGATAGGTAGCAAACAGGACAGCCGGGACGGTCGCTTCCAGTTCCGCATTCCAACCGTGGTTTCCTTGGGAAGGACCGTTGTCGTGATCAAGATGCCGGCCGGCATCGCCTGGCAAAAGGGTCGTTGCCTGGGGAGTATCCGCCATGCCTGATTTCAGTCTCGAGGAAGCCGCCGGCGGATTGGTTGCCGGCGTCGACGAAGCCGGACGCGGCCCGTGGGCCGGGCCGGTGGTGGCCGGGGCGGCGATCCTTGACCGGGCCGGCTTGTCCGACGTCTTGCGCCGGGGCCTGGACGATTCGAAGAAACTCAAGCGGTCGCGGAGAGAAGAGCTTTTCGAGGCGCTCGAAGCCGAAGCCCGTATCGGCATCGGCGCCGCCGAAGTGGCGGAGATCGATAGCCTCAACATCTTGCGGGCGAGCTTGCTGGCGATGGCGCGGGCGGTCGGCGATCTAGGAGTCGTGCCGGAGCTGGCGCTAGTCGACGGTAACCGGCAGCCGAATTTGCCCTGCCCGGTGGTCTGCGTCGTCAAAGGCGACGGGCGCAGCCTTTCCATCGCCGCCGCCTCCATCGCCGCCAAGGTCACCCGCGACCGGATCATGGCGGACCTGGCCCGCGCCCACCCCGGTTACGGCTGGGAACGCAACTCGGGCTATGGGACGGCCGAGCATCAAGCCGCTCTCAGGCGCCTGGGCGTGACCCCGCACCACCGTCGCAGCTTTGCTCCGGTCATCAAGATATTGGGGAAAGTTGGCGGCTGAGATCCTTTTTTCGGTGCCGGCGCGACCGGCGCCGTGGCCAGGAAGCTGGGCCGCCGCCGAATCTCTCTAACCATGAAATACTCTAGTTCCATTGATCGAGCCATCCCTTCAGCTCTTCCCCCGGCATCGGCTTGCCCATCAGGTAGCCCTGCGCCCGATCGCAGCCTATATCGACGAGAAGGTCCCAGACCGGTTGCGTTTCGATGCCTTCGGCGACCACGGTCATGTCGAGGTATTTCCCATCATATCCGCTCATCAGAATGATGGGGACGGTGCACTTCCGTTCAACGAGCCACTGGAGTAATTCGATACCGTCCATGTCGGGCATGACGATGTCCATGACGATGGCGGAAGGTTCGGCTTCGGCCCAGATTTTTTGAAATCCCTCGGCGCTGGTGGCGATACGCACCTCGAAGCCAAGCGAGAGTCCCGCGGTTTCGATGAACTCCGCCATCTCGAGTTCGTCATCCACGACAATCAATATCGGTTTCGCCATGAATCGATCACCGCCGTAACGGTTATGATGGAGGCTTCATTCGTTGCAACTCCTTGCCGATCGCCTCTTCCTTGTCCCGCGAGTAACCCGCGATATCCTTGTCCATTACCGCGAAGTGGTCCACCAGCCATTCCCGCAGGAACCCCAGAAATTCATTTGCCAGTTCCAGATCACTCTTTTTTTGAATTCCCCGACAAAGGATTCGGCTTTATCGGTCAATCGCCGGTGCGCATCCATGTGATCGTCGAGGTTCGGGTGGCCGCGGACCTTCATCACGGCTTCCTCGTGCTTGAAATACCCCAGGGTATACTGGACGAGACTGTCGAGGCAATTTTCCATTCCAGTCGAGGCGCCTTCCCCGTTTGCAATAAATAACGCCTCGTTAAGAAGCCGGATAAGGGCCTTACGGTCTTCGTCAAGGACCTCGACGCCCGTTACGAGGTCATCGGACCACGGAACCCTGATGACCGTATCAAGGGTTTGCCGAATGCGGGTTGCAAACTCACTTTTTGTATAGGGCTTGGCGAGAAGCCGGTCCGCGAAGGTCTTGAGCAGGGGATTGGCTTCTATCAACTCTGCCGAGAGCTTGGCCGTGAAACCGGACGTCAACAGCACTTTGATCCGCGGACGCAACCAGATGGCATGCAACGCCAACTCGAAGCCGTTCAATCCGCCCGGCATCACCACGTCCGAGAACAGGAGGTCCGGCTCCTCGTCGCCTTCCAGGATCCGCAAGCCTTCCGCTCCATCCTTCGCCGTCAGAACCCTGTAGCCGAGTTTCTTCAGGTTCCGTTCCGCCAGCTCGAGCAACTCTTCTTCGTCGTCGATAACAAGTACGGTCTCCGTTCCGCCCGGCAATTCGGCCATGCCGGTCTCCGGCAAGGCCGTCCTGGCGCCGTTCCCTTCCGACCTCGGAAGATAGACGCGGAACGTCGTCCCCCGATCCGGACTCGAGTAAACCTTGATCATCCCCTCGGCGCGCTTGACGAAACTGTAAACCATCGCCAGCCCGAGGCCCGTGCCCTTGCCTTTCCCCTTGGTCGAGTAGAACGGCTCGAAGATCCGCTCGACGACTTCCTTCGGCATGCCGGTCCCGGTGTCGCTGACGGAGATCATCACATACTCGCCGGGCTCCAGTTCGGGGTTGACGCCGGCTTCTTCCTCGCTCAAGGCCTTGTTCTCCGTTTCGATGATCAACTTTCCCCCGCCGGGCATGGTGTCGCGGGCGTTGAGAGCGAAGTTGATCAATGCGTCCTCCAGTTCGCCGGGGTCCATATCCGCCAGCCACAAGCCGTCGGCGAGGCTGGTTTCCAACACCACTTCGACGGTGAGGGACTTGGCCAGAAGGGGCTGCATCCCTTCGATCACCTTGTTGACGTTCAGGGGGCTTGCCGCCGAAACGGACTGGCGCGAGAAGGCGAGTAGGCCGCGCGTGAGGTCGGCGCCGCGTAGCGCCGCTTTTTGGGTGTTCCTGACTTGCTTGAGTGACGGGTTCCCTGCCTCGATGTCTTCTTCCAGGATATCCAGGTTGCCGATCATGATGCCCAGGAGGTTGTTGAAGTCATGGGCGATGCCGCCGGCCAACTGGCCCACGGACTCCATCCTCTGGGCGCGGCGGAGGACTTCCTCGGTTTCCCGGAGCGCATTCTCGGCCTCTACACGCTTTGTGATGTCCTGGACCGTACCCTTCACCGAGACGGGATTGCCCGTCGAGCCGCATTCGCACTCGGCTTCCTCGTGCACGAAACGCACCTCGTTGTCTTGTCTTATGAAACGGCGGCCGATGCTGTAAGGGGCGCTCTTGCACGAAGCGTGATCCATGGCTCTGGCGACGTCATCCCTGTCATCGGGGTGTACGGTTTTCAGGAACGCCTCGCGGGTCTCCACCGATTTTTGAAAATTCGCGCCGTAAATCCGAAGCGCTTCTTCGGACCAATAGAATTTGTCGTTGACGATGTCCCATTCCCAGTTGCCCAGACCGGCGAGTCGATGTGCGTTGGAGAGGCGCTGCTGGCTCTCCTTCAGGAGCCTGATCATGGGATCGGTGACGCCGAAGAAGATCCTGGCTCCCGCCGCGACGACGACCAAGGCTATGGCCGCGACGATGGCCGCGGCCCTGATGAACGGCTCGCGGACCTCCGCAAGGTCGATCTTGGCGACGATTCCGAGATTCAGGATCGCCACCGGTTCGTATGCCGCCAACACCGTTTCGCCCAGGTAATCGAGTCCGATCACCGTTCCCGACCTACCCGAAAGCGCCAGGCGCATGGGTTCGGCCAGATTTGACTTGAAGGCGACCGGGTGCGGCTTGTCCATGCCGTGTTTGCGATGCCTCAGAATGAAGATTATCCGGTCCCCATCGCGCCGGGCCAGGGTGAACTCGCCGGTCTTCCCGAAGCCCGCGTATCGCTCGTGGGCCTCCTTGACCTGCGCGATGGTTGCTTCGATAGCCTGCTTTTCAATATCGGCCCCGGCGCTATTCTCGTTGCGTTCCCTGAGGTCGTTGCGGGCTATGGCCTCCATAAGGCGCGCCTGGCTCCGCGCCGTTTGCGTAAGGCCCTCCTTCTATTGTTCGAACGCGGTTCGGTAGAGAACCCATATGGACGACCCGGCGATGATTACGGCGACCGTTGTCATTATCAGGACAAGGATGAAGATTCTCCTTCTATCGCCCAACGCATCCGGTTCCCAAGCCCTTGCGCGGGCGCGTTCCAATAGCTGCCTGGACAGGAGCAACGCCAGGATAGTCAACAGAATCAGGGCGATCACGGTCCCGGTAATTGTCCGCAACCGCAAAGAGGCGACCGACGCGGTGCCCTTTTCCTTGTACAGCCGGACCACTATGTCGAGGTCTTTGAGCAGAGGGCCGAGCGCCTCCTCCTGTAACTCCACCGCCAGCGGGTGCAATCCATCCACCCCTCCGTCCGTCTTATCCACCAGCTCCCTGGCGCGTTGGAGGTAGGCGCGAACGTCACGGTCGATGAAGCGGCGTGGCCCGAAATACAGGGCTCGGACCGCTGGCGAGGGATTTCCCGGAAGGCCCATGGCGGCGTCGCCTTCGATAAGCCCATCGAGAGACTTGGCCATCAAGGCGGTTGCTTCCAGCAGGTCCAAGCGGATTCCACGTTGCGCGGCCCGGTCCTGGGTCTCGACGAGAAGATCGGCCAACATGCCTATCCGCTGCGTCAGCATCCGTTGGCGGCCGCTGACGTCGATCTCGGCGCCGCTGCTTTCCTGGACGGCGATGAGGCGGTCCAGCGATATGTATGAAAAATAACCGATTGCGCCCAGAAACCCCAGGATTCCCAATATGGCCATCTGGTGAAAATTCTTGGCGAGCTTCAAGGGCGGCATTGAAATTTCTTCAAGTTCGCACACCCCCTCCCATCGTCATTGCCGGGTCAAGCCCGGCAATGACGATGGGAGGGGGTAGCGGTTCCATTTGATCGGAAAGCGCTCCAGTCCTTAATATTTCTCACCTCCGGCTTCCATCGAGTCCGTTCGAATTGAATTAACGGTCAGCGGGTCGGCACCGGTTTGGCCGGTATAATCGGTTTGCGCAACCACAACCGACAAGAACCGCGGACGATGCCTCTCCACGAGACGTTATCAGGTTACTGGCAAACCATTCAATGCCGACTTTTCCCTTGGCTCGAGGAGGGTCTCGGTCCATTGGGAGAGAGGCACAAGTTATTGGTGAGGGTGCTTGAGTTGGTACAAGGCCCCTAATCCGGGCGGCATGTGCCGCCGGATGAACCCCGAACGTAAACCTCCAGCCCCGTCGTGAAAAATCCGTCTTGAAAAACCGCCGTCAACCCGGCCAATACCGCTCGCCTCGCTCAAATCCGGTGGCTGTCATGAATAATTCGGGCTAGGTTCCTTTGCTGGCTTCAATGAATAACGGCTCTCCAATATATAGCAGGGGGCGAAATGGCTGTCGTGCCGATACCTGTTTTCCTTTCGCAACCGTTGTCGCGGAGCCGGAAAAGGGTCATTATGATGGCCGGAGCAGGTATTCCATCTATGCTATATTTCAACCCCCGTTTGACGGGTTCCGAAAAACCGCCGAAGCCGAAAAGGAGACTTGCTGCTTGGTTGGCGGCCAGCCTGATCGTGGCGGTCATGGTCCTGACGGCCGGCAACGCCGGGGCACAGCAGTCGTCGGCGGTTGATACGGCGGCGGCTACCCGCCACCTGTTCGAAGCCGTTCACGGCAACAGCATGGCCGCCGTGCAATCCAGCATTGCCGCGGGAGCGGATATATCGGCGACCAACGAGTGGGGAGTGACAGCCATCGACTTGGCTGTCGACAAGGGTTATTTCAGCATCGCCCACTTCCTTCTTTCCGTGCGCAACTTGCGCCGGTTGGAGGAAAAGCCGAAGCCTTCTCCCATCCCGCCGGCGGCGAGCGCGGCAACCGAATCGCAACCGGTATTGCCACCGGTGAAACCATGGGCGGCGACGGTCGAGCCGTCGCCGAAAGTTAGCCGCCAGACCGCGCCGGCCGGGACGGAAGCGCCAGGCGATGCAAAATCGCAAACCGCGCAAACGCCAGCTCCGGATCATATTCCATCAGTCGCGGCGACGACGCAAAGCCGGATGGACGGCAAACCCGATCCCTTCGACCCGTCCACGGCCTTCCCCGCCGACGATCTGCCCATCATCGGCAAAATCCGCCGCCGGCCGGAAATTCCAGAGGCCACGGCGCCGGAAGCGAGCCCACCCGAGAGCGCTGTCCCCGGCGCCAGCGAAGCCGTGAAGCC
>DUZD01000141.1 GCA_013349695.1 Rhodospirillaceae bacterium | reverse complement strand
CGCTTCCTCGTAAATGAGTTCTATCTTTGCCTGCTCGACGAATGATTCGGTCACCGCCGCCAACCGTTCGCCGATGGCCGGAGACATCCGCAGGAATCCCGGCCATTCTCCGAGCAAGTCGAAATCGCTTGTCACATTCTTGCCGAAATCTACCGGTTTGCCGCCGCGAATGCAAAGCTTGACCGCTTCCTCGTCATTTTCGATTTCGCGGTCGAGGAGGAAGCAGTTTTTGTGGGGTGAAGCGATCAGACGGCGAATAAGGGCCGGGTGGTAGAGCACGTCGGCGTCCATGAACAGAATATCGTCGCCACAGCGCAGCACTTCTCGCGCCGACCACAATGAAACGATGGATCCGCCGCGGAAGCGTGGGTTAAAAATGCTGCTTACGTAATTAGCACCGGCGATGGTTTTCGCTTCCCCAAGGATGTCGTCCCGGCGGTAGCCGACCACCAGCACCAATTCGTCGACGCCGTTGTCTTTGAGGTTTTCGATATGCCTCTCGAGTAGGGTCTTGCCGTCGAAACGGAGCAAGGCTTTCGGCGATTGGTCATGATCTTCGCCGAAAAGGCGCCTGCCGACGCCCGCCGCCAACATGATCGCTTTCATTATCTTTTTATTTCCATGTAATTGGATGCATGAAATCCGGCGATAGTCATAAAGCCCGGCGCCCCGTCCGGCAAGGTCGTCAGCAATACCCTTTGTCACGAAACCATGCGACAGCGTCCCGCAGGGCCTGGCGTGCCGGGCGCGGGTTGTAGCCGAGATCGGCCTTTGCCTTGGCGCTTGAGAAGTACATCTTTTTCCCGGCCATTTTAAGCCCATCGACGGTGACGAAAGGCTCGTTTCCGCCGCCAAGGCGGGTCCACGCCTCGGCCAAATAGGCCAGGGGCAGGATCAGCTGGCGGGGAAGGCGAATGGCCGGCGCCCGGCCGCCGGCGATGGCGGCGATCTCGGTTAAGATCTCCTTCAGCCCCATGTCCTCGCCGCCGAGAATATAGCGCTCGCCGATCCTTCCCTTGTCGTAGGCCAGCAGGTGGCCGGCGGCGACATCGTCGACATGGACTACGTTCAGGCCCGTGTCCACATAGGCCGGCATGCGTCCGCAAGCCGCTTCCACGATCATGCGGCCCGTCGGCGTCGGTTTGATGTCGCGGGGGCCGACAGGCGTCGACGGATTGACGATGACGATGGGCAAGCCTCGTTCGGAAGCCAGGCGCCGGACTTCCGTTTCGGCCAGGAACTTGGATCGCTTGTAAGGACCGATCATGTCTTCATAAACGACCGGCGAATCCTCGTTCGCGGCGATTCCATCGGAGCGGGCGCCAAGGGTCGCCACGCTGGAAGTATAGACGATGCGCTGAACGCCGGCTTCCGATGCGGCGAGCATGATGGCGCGGGTGCCGTCCACGTTGGCGGCGAACATCCGGGCCGGGTCACGGACCCAAAGGCGGTAATCGGCGGCGACGTGAAACAGCCCGCGACAATTTTTCAAAGCGGCGGCCAGCGACGCAGGATCCGTCAAGTCGCCAACGGTCAAATCGACGGGCAGGCCTTCCAGGTTGCGGCGGTCGCTGGTCGGCCGGACGAGTGCGCGGACGCCGGCACCCCGATCGACGAGCCGGCGCGCCACCGCCGAGCCGACGAAACCCGTGGCTCCAGTAACGAGGATGGTCATGGCGATGTACGCATTCAGGTTGCGGGAAAATGCATATTGTTCCACGATGGATGCGGAAATGATATAAACAACCCTTCACCTTGACCCGAAACGGACCTATTTTTCAGGCATGGACGGAAATATCCTTCGCGTGATTCTAGCGCGGCCTCGCGGCTTTTGCGCCGGTGTCGAACGGGCCATCGAAATCGTCGAGAAGGCTTTGGACATATACGGCCCGCCCGTCTACGTGCGCCATGAAATCGTCCACAACAAGCGGGTGGTGGAATCTCTGCGTACCAAAGGAGCGGTTTTCGTCGAGGAACTGGACGACATTCCCGATGGCGGCGTGACGATTTTCAGCGCCCATGGCGTCTCGGAAAAAGTGGAACAAGAGGCCAAGCGCCGCAATTTGCCGGCTATCGACGCCACCTGTCCTCTGGTTTCGAAGGTTCATAGGGAAGGACAAAACCATGCCAGAAGGGGCCGGGAAGTTATCCTTATCGGCCACGACGGCCACCCGGAAGTGGAAGGAACCCGGGGGCGCATTCCCGGCGGCGTGCATCTGGTCATCAACCCTGGCGATCTTTCCTCTCTGCGAATCCGTAACTCCAAAAAGGTGGCTTACGTGACACAGACCACCTTGAGCGTAGACGATACCCGCGAAGTCATCAACGAACTGAAACTACGTTTTAATAAAATCGTCGGTCCCGATGTCAAGGACATTTGCTACGCCACCCAGAACCGCCAGCAGGCGGTGCGCGATCTCGCCAATCAGGTCGATTTGCTTCTCGTGGTCGGCGCCCGCAACAGCTCCAACTCGAACCGGCTCTGCGAGATCGGTTCCGAGACCGGCATCCCAAGCTATTTGATCGACGACGCCGAAAGCCTGGACCCCGCCTGGCTCGCCAACGTCGGAACCGTCGGCGTCACCGCCGGCGCCTCGGCGCCGGAGGAACTGGTTCAGGAATTGATCACCCGACTGGGGGATTTCGGGCCGGTCCAGGTGCGGGAGACCGGCGGTATCGATGAACACATGCAGTTCAAGCTTCCCCGTGAACTCCTTGGGACCGCCGGCTCCTTGTTGAAGACAGGGGCCGCGTGGCCATCCCGTTAATCCAACGAGTCCGTGTTGGCGCCTATGTCGTCAAGCAACGGCTCAAAGGCGCGCGGCGGTATCCTCTGGTGTTGATGCTGGAGCCCTTGTTCCGGTGCAACTTGTCCTGCTCCGGTTGCGGCAAGATCGACTTTCCGGAAACGGTCCTCAACCGCCGCTTGAGCGTCGCCGAGTGCTTGGCCGCCGCCGACGAATGCGGCGCCCCCATTGTCTCCATTCCCGGCGGCGAACCCCTGCTTTACAAGGACATCGGCGATATCGTCGACGGCCTGATCCGGCGCCGGAAATTCGTCTATTTGTGCACCAACGGAATGTTGTTGGAAAAGAAGCTGGATCTGTTCACCCCCAGTCCCTATCTGACGCTGTCGGTCCACCTGGACGGAAACCGCGACCACCACGACCGGGCGGTTAACCAGCCGGGCGTCTACGACCTTGCCGTCGCCGCCATCCGCGCGGCGCGTTGCCGCGGTTTCCGGGTGACGGTCAACTGCACCCTCTTCGACACCGCCGCCGCCGCCGACATGGCCGACTTTTTCACCTTTGTCTGCAATGATCTGGATGTGGAAGGCGTCACTGTGGCGCCGGGCTACGCCTACGAAAGCGCCCCCGTCCGGGAACATTTTTTGACACGGACCCGAACCAAGGAGTTTTTCCGCGACCTGTTCAGAAGAGGCAAAGGGCGCAATTGGCGTTTCAACCAATCCGCCCTGTACCTGGATTTTCTCGCCGGCAACCAGCAATACCAGTGCACCCCATGGGGCAGTCCAACGCGCAATATCTTCGGCTGGCAGCGTCCCTGTTACCTGTTGGACGAGGGATATGTCGAAACCTTCAAGGAATTGATGGAAAACACCGAGTGGAACAATTACGGCACCGGCAACTATGAAAAATGCGCCGATTGCATGGTCCATTGCGGTTACGAGCCCACCGCCGTCGTCGATACCGTGGCCCATCCCTTGAAAGCCCTGAAAGTCGCTTGGCGGGGTCCGGGAACGGTTGAACCCAAGGCCCCGGAACTGTCTCTCGAGAACCAACGCCCGGCCGCGTTTGCCTTCGCGGAATCATCCGAAAAGCTAACCGAAGCCGAATCCGGGACCGGCGAGCAAAGCGACGCGGCGTAAGGTGGCGATCGCTTTTCGGCTATCCCCCGCCAGGGCGATCAGGGTCGGCAAGGCGCGCGGCCGCAAGGCCAGGGCGGCGAGCAGCGACAGCGGGCGAATTCGACCGTTTTCGCCCACCCCCTTATCGACGATCCATTCGGGCACGGTCCGGTCATGGGCGTCGGCGACGGCGCGCACCACCAGGAACGGAACACCGGATGCCGAGGCGAGATCGGCAACGGCGTGGCTTTCCATATCGACGGCGACGGCGCCGGTGGATTGTCTTAAGGCCCGTTTCGCGGCTACCGTCGTCACCGCTCGATCGCTTCCGGCCAACGGCGAAACGTTGATGTCGATTCCCTTGGCCAGCTTGGCATGGAGCCCGCTCAGCCAGGCCGCGTCGGGGATAAACCGCCTGCCGTCGGCGGCGATCACCTCCGCGGGGACGATCAGGGCGCCGGCCGCGAGAGCGGGTGCGATTCCACCCGCCAAGCCGAAACTGAGCAACCCCCGGCAGCCTTGCAGGAGCAATTCCCGGGCCGCGTCGCGGGCGCCGCCGGCATTGATCCCGACGCTGCGCACCAGGGGTCTTCGGTCAACGGGAAAAACGCGCAAGCAATCGGCCTCGCGGAGCATGCCGGTAATGACGCCGAGGCGCTGCAATCACATACCAAACTTGGGAAGTTTGCCGCCGCCCCGCGTCAGGTTGCGATAGCGAGCCAACGCCCACAAGGGGAAGTATGAGCTGTAGCCGTGATAGCGGAGATAAAAGATGCGCGGGAAACCGACGGCATTGAAATATTCTTCATGCCACTTTCCGCCGTTGCGCTGGGCCTTGAGCAAGTAATCGATTCCCCGGCGAACAAATTTGCTGTTCACCTCGCCCGCCGCCATCAACCCGAGGATCGCCCAGGAGGTCTGCGAAGGAGTGCTCTCCTTGACCTCGTCGCGGCGGTGTTGCCAGTAGCTGGCGCAGTCCTCGCCCCAGCCGCCATCGGCTCTCTGCCGGGATTTCAGCCAGTCCACGGCCTTGCGAATGTAAGCCGCCCGCATGTCTTCGCCGCTCGCCTTGAGAGCACAAAGCACCGACCATGTGCCGTAGACGTAATTGTTGCCCCAGCGGCCAAACCAGGAACCGTCATCTTCTTGTTCCCGGCGCAGGAATTCGTATCCCCTGGCAACGGCGGGATGATCCATGTCGTAGCCCAGTTGGGCCAGCATGCCGATGCAGCGGGCGCTGACGTCCGCCGTCGGTGGATCCAAGAGGGCGCCGTGATCGGCGAAGGGAATGTGCTGGAGAAAGTAATATTCGTTGTCGGCGTCAAAGGCGCCCCAACCGCCGTTCCGGCATTGCATGCCCAGGATCCATTCGGTAGCCCGTTGAATGGCCTCGCGATCGGCGTCCCCGCGCGCCCGCGACATCGCCATCACCACGACGGCGGTGTCGTCAACATCCGGATAATGGTCGTTCCGGTATTGGAAAGCCCAACCGCCGGGCCTGATGTGGCCGCGGTTGGCTTTCCAATCGCCCATGACGTCTAGAATCTGCCGCCCGCGCAACCATTCATTGGCCTTTTCCACCACCGGATCGTCACCGGCAAGCCCGGCTTCCATCAAAGCATGAATGGCGAGGCTGGTATCCCAGACGGGCGAAAGACAAGGCTGGCAGTAACCCATGCCGTCCTTGAAAATCAGCAATTTGGCGATGGCTTTGCGGGCGATGACGAAATCGGGATGATCGCGGGCCATGCCGATGGCATCGAAAGCCATGACGGTGTTGGCCATGGCCGGAAAAATACCGCCCAATCCGTCCTCGCCGTTGAGCCGTTCCTTGATGAAGGCCATGCCCCGATCGAGGGCGCGATCCTCCAAAAACTTGGGAAAGAAAGGCACAGCCAGGCGGGCCACCCGGTCGACAAATATCATCACCGTGCCCAGCCAATGGCCGGTGGGATTGGCGAGATAGTTCCTTACCTTTTCCGCCGGGATGATGAAGAGTTCCCCGATATCGACATTTTTTGGATTACGCGCCATGGGCTTGAGCGCCGCCAGAATCATCAGCGGCACCATCACGGTGCGCGACCAGTAGGACACCTTGTCGATGTGGAAAGGCGCCCATTTTGGCAACAACAGCGCCTCCACTCTGATCACCGGCACGGCGCGCCATGGCATCTGCCCGAACAGAGCCAAGGCGCAGCGCGTGAAAACGTTGCATTTCGCCGCCCCGCCGTGATCCAGAATGGCATTTCGCGCCTGTATCATGTGAGGGGCGTCGATGTCATCTCCGGCCAATTTGAGGGCGAAATAGGCTTTCACCGAAGCACTGATGTTGAAATCGCCGCCGTGGTAAAGGGACCAGCCGCCGTGGTCCGCTTGGATGGAACGAAGATAGGTTGCCAGTTTCGTCTCGATTTCGCCGTCGACTTGGTCCAGGAAATGGTTAAGGAGGATGTATTCGGCCGGGATGGTGGCGTCGGCCTCCAATTCGAAAGCCCAATGACCGTCATTGGCCTGCCGGGAGACGAGCCAATCCAAAGTCTCTTCGACGACCTTCTCCATGGGGTCTTCCGCGGACGCTTCGGGCGCCTCTGGGGGACGCGCCAACCTGTCCAATATGCTCGTTACGTTGGTCATGAAAAGACCCCCCGATCGGGTGCGAACTCGCCATGCCGTTATCAATATCCGGCAGGTTCAAGCACAATCTGGCAAGTTCAAGCACGGGAATTTGTAAAAAATTATCTTCTTTTGTCAAGTGCTTACATCAAAGAGCGGACGGCGGCGGCGGCGCCGTGTCCCGACCGGACCGCTCCTTCGATGGTCGCGGGAAGACCGGTATCGGTCCAATCGCCGGCAAGAAACAGGTTGCTCCATGGCGTTCCGACGCCGGGTCGGCGCGAGACTTCGGCGGGAATCTGAGCGAAGGTGGCGCGTTTTTCCTTGACGATCCGGTAGGCCGGAAGGGGGGCACCACCGAGTCCAAGGGCGCGGGCGATCTCGTCCCAGAGACCGGCGGCGATGGTGTTCACGGGCGATTTGGCAAGATCGTCGGCGGCGCTGACACTAACGGATGCAATATCGCCGCGCACGAACAACCACTGGCCGATCCCGCCGACCAGTCCCAGGTGAACCATCTTATCGTAGCGCCGTTGCAGGCGGAAATGGCCGTTGACGATGGCCCGGCTTGCCCGCGGAACGGCCAGGCCCGGAACCAAACCCTCCGCCGCCGCCGGAGGAACCGTCAAAACAACCGCGTCCCCTGTCGCCAAGTTCACCTTGCCGGCCCCGAAATCGAGCCCCGACACCCGGCTGTTGTCAAAAACCAGCGAACGCAGCCGCTGGTTCAGGCGGACCGGACAGCCCCGCCGTTCCAGGAAAGCCAGGGCCGGGGCGATGAAACTTTCGCTTAAACCCGTTCGCGCAATCCTCAGACGGCAGGCCGCCTCGCCTCGCCCTAAAGTCTCCCGCAGCACGGACCGGAACAGCGCCGCCGAGGCTTCCTCGGCGCTGGTATTGAGAACGGACACGGCCAGAGGTTCCCAGAACCGCCGGTACAAGGCGCCACT
>DUZD01000212.1:0-5000 GCA_013349695.1 Rhodospirillaceae bacterium | reverse complement strand
CTATCGGCAAATTTGGCGGAGGGCTGGCGGCAATTCGACCCGATGGCTTGTTGGCCACCGTCTACAAAGCGCCGATGGAACGCCGCGCCGTCAATCCCGCCCTTTTGAATGACGTATACGCCGGCCGCGGCAACCAGGCCGGCGAAGACAACTAGGACGTGGCGCCCATGCTGGTGCTCCTCGCCGGCATGGGCGTTTCCACCTTGATCGAGTGGATCGGGGATTAAGCGATGCGCCGACCGCTTAGCGGAATTCGTGTGACCGGCCTGGAACAATACATGGCCGGACCCTACTGCACCATGCTTCTGGCCGACGCCGGAGCCGAGGTGATCAAGATCGAACGGCCAGGGACCGGCGATCCGCGCCGGGCGATGCCGCCGTTCGCGGAGAAGGGCGGCGCCAGGAAAGCCGCCGGATTCATGGGCTATAACCGCAACAAGAAAAGCCTGGCGCTGGATTTCCGCAAGCCCGAGGGACGGGAAATCTTCAAAAAACTTGTCGCCGTCTCCGACGTGGTGGTCGAGAACCTGAGACCCGGTTCCATGGACCGGCTGGGTCTCGGCTACGAGGTCATGAAAGCCAGCGACCCTCGGCTGATATGGGCGGCCATTTCCGGCTTCGGGCGAATGCCGGGTTTCCTGGGACCCTACAGCGACCGCCCCTGTTTCGACATCGTTGCCGAAGCGATGAGCGGGATCATGCATCTCGTCGGTTTCGACGACAAACCGCCCTCATGGACCATCTACGGCATGGCTGACATTTACACCGGCATGGTCACGGCCTTCGGCATCATGCAGGCCCTGTTCATGCGCGAACGCACCGGTAGCGGTCAGTTCGTCGATTCCGCCATGTTCGACAGCATGCTCTCGCTCAACGAAAGTATGATCGCGCTCTTTTCCGTCGCCGGCCAGTCGCCGCAACGGGGAAAGCTTAGGAACGTCTGGCCCCGCGGCGCCTTCCGCGCCAAGGACGGCTATATCGCCCTTAACATTCCCGACAACATCCAGTGGAAACGCCTGTGCAAGGCCATGGGGCGAGAGGACCTGGTCGAGGATGAACGCGGTGGCACCGCTCCCCAGCGCGCCGAACACAGCGGTTTCTTCCAGCCCATCATCGAGGACTGGCTTGCCTCCATGACCCGATCGGAGGCGGTCGACAGGCTCAACGCCGCCGGCGTTCCCTCCGGTCCGGTCAATACCGCCGAGGATATTTTCTCCGACCCGCATGTTGAGGCCCGCGGCATGCTGATGAGCATAGACGATCCCGAGGTCGGCGCCTTTCGGTTCGCCCGCTCTCCTCTTCACCTTTCCTCGGCCCCGCGGCCGCCGGCCGATCCGGCGCCCAATCTAGGTCAGCACACGCGTTCAGTCCTCCAAGATCTGTTGGATTACGGCCCAGGCGAGGTTGACCGTCTGGTCGCGGAAAAGGTGGTTCAGACCGCCGATTAAGGGCGATTCATTTTCTTTCCCCTGAATTGCAAAAAAAAGGTTCATCCGGGAATTCCGGGAAAAGCGGCCATTCTTCCGAGCCGGCCTACCATCGGCAAGCCACTGTCCGAGACGGCTGTCAAGGGCGGCCGTTGGCCGTCGCAAAGCGACGCGCGGCGCCCTTTACCGCCGTCTCGGACAGTGGCGGGCTTAATAAAGGACGGACGAATTTTCCCGGAATTCCCGGATGAGCCGAAAAAATGCGGACGGCGGCGATCAGCCGGAGTTCATGATGCTGGGTTCACAATACTGGCGGCGATTCTTGAGCTTGCGGCAAAGACTGGCGGCGGCGGCTTTGTCGGCCACCGGGCCTGCTTTCAAACGATAGAAGACACCCTTGCCGGGGCCAAGATTGGTCTTGGTGATCTCGGACTGGAGGCTGCCCAAGAGTTTGCGATGGGCGCGGCGCAGCTGCGACCAGCCGCGTTCAGCCTGTTTTTTCGACCGGTACGAGGCCAGGTGGACGGCCGGCAGCGGTCCACTCGGCATGGCCTTCGCGGACATCCCCGCCGGCGCCGCTCTGGCCGTTTGCGCCGATGCCTGCTGCAACGCCGCCGCGGGTTGCAGGACTTGTTCAATGGCTTGGCGTTCCCTGGCGTATTCATCCGAGGTGATAAAAGCGCCGCCCTTGAGATGCTCCAACCGGCGGACGGCGTCGGCGGCTTCCATCAGCCCATTCGGCGGTCCCCCGGGATTGGCCACCGATACCGGCGCCGAGGGCAGCAATGCGTCGAGAATCATAGTTCTTTCGGCGCTATGCTGAGAGATGGTTATGGCCCGCATTTCCAGTCCCCGGCTAATGGCCCGCAAGCGTCCGGAAATCTGCTCGGTGGATGGCACCGTTCGGTCCAGTCCGGCCGCCGGAGGCGGCGAGGTCAACGGCAACAAGGCGCCGATATTGGCCTGACGCCGGGCGGCGTATTCCCCTTGGGTGATCAATCCCTGATCGCTCAGCGCCCGCAAGGTCTTGAAACGGGAAATGATGTTGGCATCGCCATTGGATAAGCCGACCATCCCCGGTGAGCCGAATGCCGGCGTCCTCGACGCCAAGGACGGCGGCTGGGAAATGACCGGCCTGCCTATGATGGTCGAACCCGCCGGACCGCTCGAAATCAGCGGTTGCCCCAACGCCTGGTCGCCGGCTGTCGGGAAGACATAGGGCGACACGGGTTCGTTGCCCAAATCCTGTATTCCGGCGGCCCCTCTTCCCATACTGCTCAGCACGCCGCCGCTTTCCAGGAGAGCCAGATTGACGCTGGCAATTTCGGAAATGGGACGGGTGGAAATGTTTTTCCAGACCACGAACTGCTGGGACTGATCGGGTCTGATGGCAAGCAACGCCTCGTACATTTCCCTGGCCTTAACGATCTGGCCGGTGTTCTGGTAAAGAATGCCAAGTCCAAGCAAGGCGTGGGCATCCCTTGGATTCCTTTTCACCGCTTGTTTGAAATGCCCTTCGGCGGCGACATAGTTGCCTTTGGCCATCTCCGCGACGCCCAAATCGGCCTCGTTGTCCCCCCATAGCGGACTGCCCGCCCAGAAATCTTCCTCAAGGAGATTGCCTTCCATGACGCCGCCGCAAGCGGCCAGCCCCACGGCAGTCAGCACCAACGCCGACCAGCGCTTCAGATGCCGTTTCACCCGCTTCATCCCTTTCCCGAAACCGAAGAGCTCGACATTGCCATCCAGTGTCAGAGCAGTCGCAAATAAATCCCAAGTATTGTACTAAAATAGCGCTCCAAAACATTAAAAATATGTTTAACTTGCGTCTTTCAGTCCCCTACGGGGAATCAATTCCCGTTGAAAGGCGACGGCGACAGCGGACATCACAACGTCATCGTCCCTTCAAGATAGCACAAGGCGCGCCCGGCGATACGGACCCGTTCGCCCGGCGATGCCACTTCGGCGACGCGGCCGAATTCAACGGCCGTTGCCGTGCCTCCCATGTCGGGGGTCTTCATGTCGCTTTCCCTCGACACCGTCATGATCGCCGCGACCACGGCCGGCGCGGCCTCGGTGTATCCTAAGTGTTCAAGCATCATCGCGCCAGACCGGATCTGGCCGATGGGATTGGCGAAGCCTTTGCCGGCGATATCGGCGATGCGATGCTTGCGCATGACCGTCAAGTCACCTTGATGTTCCGTGCATACCTTACTCAATTCCCCGCCGGCAATGTGCCGGATTCTCCAGGGACAGCCATATTCGACCCGTCGCCGGCAATGAGCGGCGGGAAACTGGCGGACAACCTTGAATATGTTGGAAGCCTCATCATTCGAACGGTTTCACCGTGTGGCCGTGGTTCAAGGGTCCATGGCCGCCGCCAAGGCCCGGGGCGCCGCGAATCGCCTCGGCGACATAGGCCCGGGCACGGGCGACGGCGGCGCCCAGGTCCAGGCCTTGGGCCAGGCCGACGGCGACGCCGGAAGCCAATGTGCAGCCGGTGCCGTGGGTATGGCGGGAACGAATGCGCGGACTTTCGAAACGCCTCGAGCCGTCGGCGGTGATCAAAAGGTCGGTGACGACGCAGCCATCGAGATGACCGCCCTTGAGCAGCACCGCCTTGGCGCCGGTCGCCAGCAACGCCGCCGCCGCCGCCTCCATGTCGCCGACGGCGCGGACGGTCCCGCCGGTGAGCGCCTCGGCCTCCGGCAGGTTGGGAGTGAGCACGGCGGCCAAGGGGAGAAGACGGGATTTCAAGACCTCGACGGCGGCGGCGTCAAGTAACGAAGCGCCGCCCTTGGCCGCCATCACCGGATCGACGACGAGGGGAATGCCCATGGCGTCCTTTTCCAGGACTTGGCAGACGGCCTCGATGACATCGCCGTTGCCGAGCATGCCGGTCTTGATGCTGTCGGCGCCCAAGTCCGAGAGCACGGCCCGCATCTGCCTGGCGACGAAGTCCGCCGGCACGTCGAGGACGGCGTCGACGCCTTTCGTGTTCTGGGCGGTGAGCGCGGTGATCGCGGTGGCGGCGAAACCGCCCAAGGCGGTCACCGTCTTGATGTCGGCCTGGACGCCTGCGCCGCCCCCGGAATCGGAACCGGCGACGATGAGAACGCGGCCTTTCATGAACTATTTTCGGTTCTTATGGTGGAGAGAAAAGAAAAAAATCTTCTATGACCCTGACTGACGCCATTTCTCGAATTCGAATTTTAGTTGCTCCATTGGCTCTTTTTCAGAGACAGCCTTTCGATAAGCCCTACACATCAGGTTCGGGGCCTCGGGGTGATCTGTTGCGTGAATCATATGATACATAATCTTGCCACTTCCCTTTCGACCCAAAATCGGAAAGGTATGTGCGGTGTTGTAACCTAATTCTTCCTTGAACCTACCGCAGAATAAAGCGGCCCGATCACGTGAATTGAGGTTATGGAGAATTTTCCAATCCGATTCGCTGGCCTGCCCCCATTAAGTGGTCCAGCGTCTATGAGAGAGTTCGGCGCGGTTTCATGCCCTGCTGTGCAGGCTGGAGCGTAGCGTAAGCCTGGACAGCAGGGCGGGGCAAGATGGTTT